>CALLKF010000175.1 GCA_938008535.1 uncultured Saprospirales bacterium
CGTAAATACTTCTCGGATTCCGGTTTATCTTTTACAATAAGTAAGGAAAGTGTTGTGGGGGCTGCACCGAATTTATCTATCGCCCTATTTGCTCCATTCAGTTCAACTTGTTTCTTATAAGCAGAATACCCATCATCAAATCCATGTATTAATGGTACGATTTCTTTACCTGTTTTATCAATACAGCCATATTTCTTTCCTGCTGAAACAAAAGCTATCCCTCCATCAAAAAAACTATATTCATCATATTTGAACCCAATGATTTGTTTCCCGGCTTGATCGATAAAGCCCCATTTTCCGTTTTGTTCGACTCCAATTAATCCATCACTTAATTTATATGTTGAATTATGATGCTGGAATTCTATCACATATTCTCCAGCATTGTTAATACATGAATTTTTATCACCCTCTAACACCCACGCTAAACCGTTACTAAAACTATTTACTTTATCAAATTTAAAGGGTATTACGCAGTTTCCATTCTCGTCAATAAAACCCCATTTGCCATTTAATTCAACAGCTGCAAGTCCTTCGGAAAATCCTGAATATGCACTATCATATTTAAAATTAATCTTTTGATTTTCATTTTTATCAATAAATCCATATTTGTTTCCTCTTTTTATTAATGCTAATCCGCATGAAAAACTGGTAATGTCGTTACTATCGTTAATGATATATTTAAACTCTATTGCAACATTTCCCAATTCATCCAAAAAACCATATGGTGAAGAAAAATTTTCACGAGCAATACATAATCCATCTGAAAAATCATCTAAATAATAATACTTTATTTCTATTATTATTTTATTCTCATTATTTATAAATCCGTATTTACCATTCAAACGAACCTTTGATAAGTTATTCTTGAACAATGAAACATCGTCATAAATTATGGGTATAATTATATTCTTGTCTTTATCGCAAAACCCCCATTTTTTACCATTTCGGAAAGGTATTAAATTTGGGAGATTTGGCGAATATGTTTTATTTTTGATATTTGGAAGTGCATCTTTATTATCTGTATAAGTATCATTATATTCTTTTAATGTATTAAATGTATTTTTTTCTAATTTTGAAGTTGCTATTAATTTTTTAAATATATCCGCATATTGTTCACAGATTTCATAAGCATTTTTCTTTATTTCAATATTTTCACCTATTATTCTATTGCTTGCAGAATATGTCCAATTATAGCTACCATTTATTAAAGTTTTTAAGTCTATTATACAGAACTTGTGATGGTGATCGCCAAGATATAATTGTCCTCCATTATTTATGAATTTATCAAAGTCGATATTACTATTTCTATTAATTTCGTCATCAATTAAAAAAACTTGAACATGAATAGATAATGCTTTCTCACATAATTTATCCCATAACAAAGTATCTGTAATCCAAGCTACAGCAACATAAATATTATATTTTGCATTAACTAGTTGTTCAAAAATTGTTTCTCTAATATTTTCGAAGTAAACTTTAGTCTCCATTTTAATTTAATTATTCTATAAATATAAGATTTGTATTCCGTTATCTTCTTATTTTAATTTGAGTTATAATTTTAAAGTCTTTTTTATTTTTTGTAAATTTAAAAACCAAATCTGTTTTCATAGATTCAAATCCTAATTCAGACAATTTTACAAACTCACTTTCCGTCCAACGGTTATTACTCTTGCGCCGTTGTACGAATGGTATTCGCCGCGGTACATAGCATCTGCGCCAACTGCTCCAACATTAAAGGTGCCTAAGGAAACGGCTCTGCATAAGTAATAGTATTTTTGTACTTGCGCGGTTGCAGTCACTATCATATTCATTCTATCATCGCGTATGTCTTTGTAATCTGGTTGCGCTGCATTTTTTAGCCATTCTAAATTCGGTATTTCATTAATGCGCGCATTTTCAATTTCAAAACCAGCAGGCAACAAATCAGAAATAGCCACGTTGGGTACGCTAATGCCATTTAAACTTCTAATAGAAATTTCAACCACCACCAAATCATTTTGGAAGAACATATTGTTATACACTTTTCCGTAACGGTCTTTGTAGGTTCTGCGCACTTGTAAAAAATTATCTTCTTCTTTGTTGGTGCCTACCGTTGGTATGCCTTCCATTTCCCAGAAATAAAATAATTTTCCGTTGCCAGTGGTAGTAATATCAATGCTGTTGTTGGCAATTATAGCAGAGTTAAGAACTACTTCTTTTTTACCATCAAATTTTGCAATTTCTTTTCCATTGGCTTTAATGCTTGCGGTTACATTGCCTTTGTTGGCTGCTTTCGCAATTTTTCCCATCGCCAAAAATCCAAATACATTTTCTTGTGTATTTAAATAGGTTTGCGTTAATAAAGTTTGCGCTACTTGTTTCGCCATGTAATTAATTTGTGTGTTTTGCGGATCTACTTCTAACAACGTATTTAACACCAAAGCCATATCACGAAAATCAGAATAGAAGTTGCCACTAAACGCAGGTATGGTTTTTTCGTTTACAAATCCACGCGGCAATAGTTGCTGGTATTTCTTTTTGTCGCCTTCTAAAGCAAACGCACACGCAATTAAATATTTGCCGCTTTGCGATAATAAATCAGGATTGGATTTGTAATAATTTAAGATAGAAGTTTTTGCTTCATCAGCCAATGCCAACACATATAAACTGTAAGGCACTTCTTCTTTTACGACTTCTTTTTTTACGCCATCTGCATAATAAATGAGTTCCAGTTCTTTTGTTTTTAAGCGGTTGGTTAAGTAGCCATAAATTTTATTCAACACATTTTGGTTCACGTTGTATCCAGCTTTCTGCGCTTCAATTAAGAAGTGCGTCGCATAGATAGTGCCCCACCAAGATTCACTGCCACCGCCTTGCCAGTAGGTGAGTGCGCCGTTGGACAATTGCATAGACTGCAATTTATCAATCGCTGCTTGTACATTGTTGACTGCATTTTTATTGGATGCATTAGTTTGATTCAATGATTTTGTTAAGTCAGCATAATACAATTGCGGAAACGCAGCCGAAGTTGTTTGCTCTACGCAACCATAAGGATAATTGACTAAGTAATTTAAATTTTTGCCAAACTGCACCAACGGCGAATTGCTGACAATTAATTTTTTAGCAGATGATAATAACGGAACACCAGCACTGAATGCTATATTTCCTTTGCTGCCAGCAACAATATTTCCGGAGCCAGAATATTTAGTAAACGTTGCTGGTGGTCGCGAGGTGATAAATGTTTCTTCGGTGAATTTTTCACCCAATGCATTTACGGTTACGGTTATTTTTCCTTCACCAGTCATGTTTTTCACTAACACACCAAAGTCCAATGCTTTCTCGGAGTTCGGTTCAATTTCAGTCGTGATATTTCCTTCTACTTTATTTTGCAACGCGCCTTCGGTTTTAATAGAAACGATGGCTTGTGTTTTATTTTTCGTGGTATTGGAAACAGTTACAGGAATGGTCAGTTCATCGCCTGGCGACACAAAACGCGGTATGCCTGAACTGATAACAATTGGGTCGGCAACCTTGATATTTTTTTCGGCAGCACCAAATTTTTTATCTTTATACGCGACAACCATGACGCGCAAACTACCTGAAAACTGTGGAATGTCAATCGTGAATTCCGCGTTGCCAAAACTATTGGTATGAATGATACCTGACCATTTAGACACTAAATTAATACGCTTGTTAGGCAACGGATTTACGCGTTTGCCAATTTCATCCATACCACCACCGAGCGAAGTTACTTCCGGAAATAGGTAAGGATAGATATTGTACATATCTACTTCTAACGCGCGTTTCTGATAAAAATAATCGTAAGGATTTGGTGTCTTTTGATTCTTCAACGCCAGAATACCTTCATCCACCACAGCAATTGTCAGTTCTGTATTTGCTGATGATTTTACTTTAATTGTTTGTTTGGTTTTAGAACGTGTTTCTGCTACGCAACTAATTTCTACATTTAATTTATTGTCTGGATTTTCAACAATCATTGGTTTAAAACCATACGCAACCGTTAATGGCATACCATCGTTTACGTTCTGTTTTATAAGCGTTGCCGTGATGTAGGCATTCGGAACATGCAAATCTTTCGTACTGATTTTAAATGAAGCTGCTTTGTTATCTGAATCCACATAAAAATGATCCATCACTTTATCGCGTTCAACGGTAATTAATACTTTGCCATCAAACGGTAATTTCAACAATACTTTGGCGTTGTCGCCAACTTTGTAAGTTGCTTTGTCTAACTCCATATCAATCTTGCCTTCGGTGTTGACTTCAAACGACGAAGCATAAGTGTCGCCCCAACCGTATGCATAAAAATAGAACGAAACATAGTTCTCTGAATTTACTGCAGACAAGCGCACTTCGTATTCGCCAGATTCGTTGGCAACGTAAGGAAAATAAGCACTTTTGCCACGAATGATAATATTTTTATTGCTGACAATTTCTTCTTTTTTCTGCGAAACATAACGTAACGTTCCATCTACTTTTTGCAAAATAGTTTCCCAATGTTTGCGAATAATTTTGATGTTTGCATTTTGCGTAGTTAATGCATTTCCTTTTTTATCAACTGCAATCATCGGAATTTTTATTTGTTGTTTAGTCGAATAAAAATCGTTGTTGGTTTTGATACCATAAAACACATCTTGCGTAAATACATTAAATGATTTTACACGATTCACAGGTCTGCCAGTTTCATCAAAAACAGTCGTTAAAATTCTGCCTTCTAATAAACCAGTTTCTTTGTATTCAGCAGGAATTTCAAATGCTTCAAAGCCGTTGCCGTTGCCATCGGTAACACCGTTGCGCAACGTAGTATAGTACTCAGCATCTTTACTCATATTGAAATTATAATCGTCAAATTCTTTTGCATTAAACCTTGCTTGCGACAATGAAAAGTTGACTTCATAATTTCTATTCGCAGCAGGTGGTCCGAAATAATTCATTGCATTGAACGAAGCGTTTACTTTTTCAGTTGGAACATAATCGTCTTTATCTGTTTTTAATTCTACCTTAATTCTGTCAGGCATGAACTCTTCAATCATGATATTTTTGGAACCCAACAACACATCGTTTCCGGTAAACAATTGAAATGTATAAGTTCCAGTTGGCGCGCCTTGAGGCAACGACAAAGCAGTCTCAAACGCACCTTGCGCATCCAATATATTTTTGATGGTTTGATACTCTTTTCCGGAAGGCAACAATACTCTCATTTTCACCGGCATTTCACCAGGCAAATTCCAATCGTTGGTACGCACAATAGAATTTAAATGCACGGTCTCACCAGGACGATAGATATCACGTTCTGCATAAATAAATGCATCGTAGTTGGCTTCGTTTAATCGTTTTCCACCAACATCAAAACGCGTGTTGTCAACTAAGGTTCTATCGTACAACACATAATTAAAATCACCGTCTTTGGTAGTTGCTGTAATCATACCTACTTTAAAGTTTTTCAATGCATCAGGAACTGAAAAAGTAGCATAACCATCGCCATCTGTTTTTGCTTTGCCAATTTCCTGATTGGTTTTAGAAATCACTGTAATTTCTACATCTTTCAACGATTCGGTATTCAAAATAGAATTCGCAAAAACGTGCACGGCATCTTTATCTTGTTTTACAATTAAACCAATATCTGACAATGAAATAATTTTTGAATCTTGCAGCCAAGCGCGGTCATTATCTTCTACTTTCACTACATAAATACCTTTAAAATCTTTGAGTTTGTCTTCTAAATCTAACTTCAATAATTTTGCATAACCGTAATCTTTGAGTTCATCGGTTTTATATTTTTTCTCGAAAATAACTTCACCTACATCTTCTGTGCTGTAGTACTCATAATTGTGATAAGTGTAGTTATCGGTTTCTTCATCGTATTCATCAAAGTAGCCATAGTCTTTATCACGACGCATAAAAGAATACAAGTTGTTTTGGAAAACTTTGTAAACAGTAACTTTTACTTTAGCAACTTTTGTCATGGTGATAGCTACATTTCTGCTTCCTTTTGCACCGAGAAATTGTGCTTTGTCATTATTGAATTTTATCTGCGGTGCGATGTCACCAAAGCTCACATCTTGTGTGTTATCATTTTTCATTTTACCACCAAAAATTCCTACGACACCTTCTGTGATGGTGATTTCATAACTTTGGTCAGGATTGAAATCTTCGCTGACAATAGAAATACCTTTGTCGTTATTCGTTACCGAAAAATTGACAACTGGATCGATTTTAATTGATTCTTTTAGATTGCTATTTGAAATTGGTTGTGACGTTGGAATAAACACCGAACCAGAAATACCATCGTGTGCAGTTTCTGCGTCGCCGATAGCAATTTTTTGCACACCAACTACGGAAGATTTTTCGGTGAACTGATCTTCTTTCATCGACTTGCCAATTTTCTTCAAGACAATTTTTACATTGGCTTTTTCATTGGTTTCTTTCGGATTCGTAAATAAAATAGAAAGTGTTTTTGATTTTCTGGTGGTTAGAATTTTGAATTCCTGTTTGTCGCCATTTATAGTTGCTTCAATTAAATCAGCTGCTTTTTTGGGATCAACAGCCATCGAAAATTTTACATCAGTTTGTAATTGTATTTTTGTCTGGTCAGATGGATTGGCGCGCCAATACGATTTAGAGCCAATTAATTGTAAATATGAAGTGTGAAAGGAATATTCAGTTTCACCGTACAATTTTACTGCTTTCGGCGCATTGCGTGTTATTTTATCTTGCAGTGTTATTTTAAAATCAGTAGCTGATGGAAATTCTTCCAACGGTGAAAAAACTAATTCTCTTTTGGAAGTCCATTTGCATCTTCCAGCAACATTTGGTGAAATGGAAATCAGGTTTTCATCCAACCATTGATCCACTAAAGAATCAGAAGGTAAGAGGTCTTTGTTGAAGGTGAAAACAAGGTTCTGGTTGTTTTCAATTTCGTCTTCAAAGTTGGTGAGTACACAACGTACAGCGTTTTCTGGTGTTGTGAATCGGTTACAGCTGCTTGCTATAACAATGCTTGCTATTATAAACAAGACTTTTTTGATGTGTTGCATGGTGAAAGAAATATTTCTATTAATGTACAATCTTTTTTTAAGATTAGTTCCAAATTATTTAAGAAAATTTTAACAAATTAACATTCGTTGTATTCTTGCACACAACTGAGCTGTATTCTATAATAAGTGATAAGTTGATTTTTCTTAATTTAATGAATATTTACTCACAATATTTAGCTATCAACTGAGCAACCTCAGTTCCGTAATTTTTCTCAAAACCATAAAAATCTGCATAATTTAGTACAGTACATGCTTCCTTTATGTTATTGGTAGCAATATATACTAATGCAAGATTTCGGTATGCATAGGAATTGCTTGGGTACAATTTTATTGAATAATTGATATCTTCCAAAGCTTTAGTATTGTTTCCCTTTTTATAATATGCATAACCACGGTTGCTATAAACTAATGCTTCATTTGGATCTAAAGCCAATGCTTTGTCAAAATATTGTATAGCAAGATTTAGACTGTCCATTTTTGAATATTGAAATCCTAGATTTATATAAGAGCCAATCATGGTGCTGTCGATAGAGATAACTTTCTTTAAAATGCGAATAGTTTTATCTAAATAACCTAAATCATCATAAACAGCAGCTACGTTATTTAAAGCACCTAAATCATTTGGATTAAATGATAAAACAGTTTCATAATCTTTTGCAGCACCTGTAAAATCCATAACACTAGCTTTAGCAGCACCTCTGTTTAATAAATAACTAAATTTCATAGTATCATTGACGGTAGAATTTTTTATCGCTAAATCAAACATCATAATAGCAGAATCTGCATAACCTGCCGATGAATAAAATAATCCAGCACGATTATATGGTTCAGCAGTTTTACTGTTTATTCGGATTGATTTTTTTACCGTTTGTAATGCCTGCATAGGACCATAAAGATTAAATTCAATTTCAGCTTTCCTTAAATAATACCATTGGTTGGTAATATCCATTGCTATTGCTTTTTCTATCAGAACCAATGCATATTTGAAATCTTTTTTTTCAAATTTTTCATTGGATAGTTTAATGAAGTCTTCTTCGCTTTGGCTAAAAATCAATTGAACAGGAACTATAAATAGCAGTAAGATAATTATTCTTTTCATCTTTAATTTTTGGTAAATATCAAATATAGTTTTTTGTTTTTTAATTTTTATACTTATGAATTTTTGTAGCAAACAAAATTTGATATGCAACATTCATTATCATCATTTTACTTATCTTAGCTGATATTTTATAACATGGATAATAAATTTTTAGAAAAGTACGGCACTTGGGCAATTGTAACGGGTGCATCGAGTGGCATTGGTGTTGAGTACGCCAAACAAATTGCTGAAAAAGGGTTGAATGTAATTTTAGTTGCAAGAAGAAAACAAATGCTGGAAGCGTTGGCAACTGAAATTCAGGAAAAATATTCGGTTCAAACTAAAGTAGTTGAATGCGATTTATCGCAAGATAATTTCCAATACACTATATTAGATGCAACCAAAGATATTGATGTTGGTTTGCTTGTTAATAATGCAGGCATGAATTGCGAAGGACATTTTTATCGTGGTGGTTTGGATAGAAATTTGCAAATGTTGCAACTGAATACGAAAGCACCGTTTATTTTGGCTTTTGAATATGGCAAGCAATTTATTAGTCGAGGAAAAGGTGGAATTATTTTTACATCGAGTATTAGTGCGTTTAGTGCGCATCCATATCTGGCGCATTACGCAGCCACTAAAGCCTATATTTTATCGCTGGCTGAAAGTATGAATTATGAATTTAAAGACAAGAATGTAGATGTGATTGCATTGTGTCCAGGCATGACAAAATCAGAAATGACAAAAGGCATGAAAGAAGGACCGATGTTGATGGAAGCTGCGCCAGTGGTGAAAATTGCTTTAGATAATTTAGGCAAAGAAGCGTATGTAGTGCCTGGTTTATTTAATAAAACGCAAGTATTTATTAATAGCAGAGTTTTAAATCGAGATAATGCGAAAAGTTTAACTGGTGCGTTGCTGAAACGTGTGTTGCCTGGTGTTGCAAAATCAGCAAAGAAAGAAAAGAAATAAGATGATTGATTTTAATAAGCAATTAAAAAAAGAAGTTATCTTAAATGCGACTGTTGCTGAAGTTTGGAAAAAATGGACAACAACAGAAGGCATCACTTCCTTTTTTGCACCACAAGCTGATATTGAATTAGCCATTGGCGGAAAATTTGAATTGTATTTTATGTTAGATAATCCTTCAGGAGAACAAGGTTCAGAAGATTGCAAAATACTGAGTTTTTTACCAGAAAAAATGTTGTCGTTTTCATGGAATGCACCACCGCAGTTTCCGAATGTTCGCAAACAAAAGCATTGGTATATTTTAGAATTTAATAAGCAAACAGAAACTGAAACACAACTTCAGTTAACAGGCCTTGGCTGGAAGGATAGTGATGAATGGAATGACGTTTACTTTTATTTCGACAACGCATGGACAATGGTATTGAATAATCTTAAAAAATCATTTGAATGATCACATACATTATAATTGGTATAACTGTAGTTACAAGTTTGATGGCATTTAACAACCAAAAACTGTTTGGTGAATTAATATTCAATCCTTATGTAATAGAAAATAGAAAACAATATTTTCGTTTTATCAGTGCAGGTTTAATTCATGCTGATTTTGGACATTTATTTTTCAATATGTTCACGCTTTATTTTTTCGGAACTGCAGTTGAAAATGCATTTGCTATGTTGTTTCCAGAAATGGCAGCTACACTTTACGTTTTATTATACCTTTCTGGTTTAATAATGAGTTCTTTATTTTCTTATTTTAAACATAAAGAAAATCCACATTATAATGCACTTGGCGCGTCTGGTGCTGTATCTGCAATTTTGTTTTGTAGTATTATGATTTATCCAACGATGGGAATTTCTATCTATTTTTTACCAGGTATTCCTGCGTATATTTTTGGTCCATTATATCTGATGTATTGTGTGTATATGGCAAAACGTGGAATGGATAATATCGGACACGAAGCGCATTTCTTTGGTGCAGTTTGGGGAATTTTATATATCGTAGTGTTACACCATCAAGTATTACCAAGATTTTTTGAACAGATTTTTTAGACATAATAACTTATGATAGATTTAAGAAGTGATACCGTAACCAAACCAAGCGCAGCCATGTTGCAAGCCATGTTTGCTGCTGAAGTTGGTGATGATGTTTTTGGTGAAGATGTAACAGTAAATTTATTAGAACAAAAAATTGCAGCTTTATTTAACCACGAAGCTGCGTTGTTTTGTGCAAGTGGAACTATGGCCAATCAAATTGCGGTGAAAGCACATACGCAACCAATGGAAGAAATTATTCTTGATAAAACTGCACATATTTATTTTTATGAAACGGCTGGTTATGCAGCAAATTCAGGTGTTTCGGTGAAATTGATAGATGGTGACAAAGGTAGAATTACTGCTGCTCAAGTAGTAGAAAATATTCAAGCAGATTTTGATTGGTTGCCTAAAACAAGTTTGGTTTGTTTAGAAAACACCAGCAACAAAGGTGGTGGTTCGTGCTATGATTTATCTACCATTAAAGAAATAAAAAAAGTTTGCGAAGAAAATAATTTGAAATTGCATTTAGATGGTGCACGCTTATATAATGCAATCATTGCAAAAAAATATACTTCACAAGAAATCGGAAATGAATTTGATTCTATTTCTGTTTGTTTTTCAAAAGGATTAGGTGCACCAGTTGGTTCTGTATTAATTGGAAACAAAGAATTTATCAAAAAAGCACGACGCATACGTAAGCGTTTTGGTGGTGGAATGCGACAAGTTGGTTACTTGGCTGCTGCGTGTTTGTATGCTTTGGAAAATAATGTAGAACGATTAAAAACAGATCATCAACATGCACAAAAATTAGCAACTGTTTTACAAAATTTATCTTGGATAAAAGAAGTGTTGCCATGCGAAACCAATATTTTAATTTTTGAAATAGATGAAACTCAAACTTCAGTTGAAGCTGTTTTATCTTTCTTAAAAGAAAATGAAATATTAGCGGTGCAATTCGGTAAACATCAAATACGGTTTGTTACGCATTTAGATGTGACGAAAGAAATGATTGATAAGGTTTGCGAAGTGTTGCAGTTATTTAAATAATTACTTACTCAAATTTACTTCAAACCAATTGGTTGCAGAATCTGTTTCAATAGCATTCGGATTTTTCTCATCCACTTTTTGTTGCGCATTTACGATTGATTTTGAAATCATAGTATGTTGCAGTGGTTCATTTTCGTCAAACCCAATTCGTTCTAACATTGGCACAATTTTATCACTACCAAAATAATGCAACAATGGTTCTTGTAATGAAATGTGAAATATGATTTCTGATACATGTAATTCATTTGCTAAATAATTAAGTATTTTTTGTTCAGTAACAAATGAAGGATGATGTTCAATAAAGCAAAATATAGTATTTGTCACATCAATCTTTGAATCTAACAAATTTTCTGCATGCGTTATTGTAATTTTCTTTTGTCGGTAAATATCAGAAGAAAAATCTAACTGCATCGTTTCAATAACTTGCGTTATTTGTTTTTTTGTTTCATTAAAATAGTAAACAAAAATAATGGATTTCGATTTATCCATAAATTTTACGATGCCTTTGTACTTTGCATAATCGTTTTTCCAGATATAATCTATAACTTTTACTTCTTTGTTTTTCTTGCCAAAAAAAGAATCAAACATACTAAATAATTTTATCCAACAATTAAAAAGAAAGACAGTAAATACAGCCAAACAACACCTAAAAAATGCCAAAATGTAGCAAATAAATTTAATTGTGATTTGGCTACAGGATCCGTAAAATATACTACTGACGTTGCATACTCTTTCAAGTTTGTCCAACTATTTGAAACGAAATAAGACAAAAAAATTAAACCACCAATAACATGCAATAAGTGAATTCCAGAAATTACATACAAATATTTTGATGTGGCATGCTGCAAAGAATAACCATCCATAAACTGAAGCATCCATGCAATAATTTGTCCAGAAATAAACAATAATGCTAGTCCTATAATGACAATTAAACTTGTTTTGTATTTGGTGTAATTGTCTTTTTTAAATTGTTGTTGCGCAATGTTTATTACTATGCTACTGGCTAATAAAATTATGGTGTTCCAAAAAAATAAAGGCACAAGTTTCATGTTTTTATGATTGGTATTAAAAACAGAGACAAAGTAAGAAAAAGTTAAGCTGACAAACATAAAGCTCATACCCAAAATACTACAATACAAAATCATACGATAGTTTTTGTACTTGCGTTCAATTTTTTGTTCAAAAATCTTTGGTTGCGTTTTGTATGTAATTTCTTTTTCCATTATACATCATTGCAAGTTGCGCAAATTCCTTCAATTAGTAAATTTGCACTTACTAATTTATATTTTTTTGGCAATGCTAATTTTGGTATATCAATGTCATGTAAACACTCAATCTTGTCACATTGTTTACATTTAAAATGAACATGGTCATCATCGTGGTTATGTTCAGTGCCTTCGTGTTTACATAACGCATATTTCGCAATGCCAGAATCGTCTGGAACTTTGTGTAAAATTCCATTTTCTAAAAAAGAATTCAATGTTCTATAAATAGTAACTCTATCTAGTTTCTTTTCAAAATGAGTTTCTAAGTCAGCATGAGATAATGCACTTTCACTTTTTTTAAAGTAAGCGAGAATATCTAAACGAACTTGTGTAGTACGTAAATCGTGATGTTTTAATATATGTATTAGCTTTTGCATTTTTTATCGATTTAATTGCAATAAAGTTGCATTGAAATGTGTATATTTGTAACTGAATTGCATTATGAATATACAAAAAAAATCACATTCGCATCATACGCATCATACAGAACAACTCAGTGTTTTTTTGTCAATGGCTTGTGCAATTCATTGTATGTTGACACCGATTTTAGTAATTTTGATGCCGATGGCTGGTATGTATTTGGAAAAATATCATTGGATTGAGTATGTTATAATATTGAGTGTCATTATTTTAGGATCTACATCGTTGTATCATGGTTATAAAATACATCATCATAAAATACTACCGATTGCCTTGTTCGCTTTTGGTGTTTTGTTTATGATTTTAGGATCTATCTTACATATTTATTTACTACAAAATTCAATTATTCATCATTTATTAACTGCTTTTGGTGGAGTTTTCTGTGGGATTGCACAGTTTTTGAATTTGCGTTTGGAGTCTATGAAAGCATAAGGAATTTTGTAAGACTACTGATTTTTTATTCAAATTTATTCTTCTATCAAATCATCATCTTCATGCTGAAACAAATCGAATAATTCTTTCAATTGATGTGCTTTATCAATATTGCCAGTTTGGTCGTAGCAAGAAAGCTGATTGTAGATCAGTGTTTTTATAATTTCAAGATTATTGCATGGTGAATAAAATTTCACATGCGATTTCATTTTCATTTGCTCTAGATAATGTGTGATTTCACTTCGAGAAAATGCAATACCTTTATTCAAAGGATTCAAATAAAACTGAACAGACTTTTCCTGATTGGCAGCACTCAATTCTTCTTCAGTTAAATGCTTTCTGCAATAACACATGATAAAATGATATGGCAAATTGATACCATAAATTGGTAATTCATTTTTTTGTGCTAAGATTAAATACAAAATTCCTAAGCTTAAGGAGTTTCCTTTTTTAGAATCAAGTAAGTTGCTGATGTAACCTAAATCAGGATCGAGTTGCTGCGATTGATGGCCAAAGAATCCATGTAGTTGAAACAAGATATGATTCATTACATGTGCTTCTTCCAATGCAGACAAAGCTGGATTTAATTCAATCCAAATAGTTTTTGAAATGCTGTCTATTTTTTGTGTTACTTTAAATTCATCTAATTCAGGATATTGAAATTTGGAAATAATTAAAGCACCTTCCAATAAATCTTCGCTGCCTTTTGCAATCCATTTTATCAATCTATCTTTTACATTGGAAAATTGAATCTTATTAATCAGATCTTCCAAACGTTTTTGTATTAATTGATTATCGGAAGTTTCCCAAGCCGATTCTAATAATGGGATTCCTTCAACACCTAATGAAAACAACTTGTTTGTAACATGCGAATACACTTCGTTGTCATTATCATCTAATAAAGTGATAAGTGCTTTAAATTCGTTTTCGGAAACTTCTTGCATAATTTATAGGTACAATATAGAAGTTAATTTTAAAAAATAAAATTATTTTTTTGGTTGATTTTTGTCAACAATTGTGCTGAATGATTAAACCTATATCAGTTTTTAATTTAGGTAGATGCAGTTGGATTATATTCCAAACTTCTTTAGCATCCACACCAAAATAATCATGTGCAACAATATTTCTAAATCCTTTTATTTTAAACCAATCAATACTATTATAATGATTTGTGAATTCATCGGATAATCTTACTACCATTTCGCCGATTACAATAAAATTCATTAACACAGCATCAAAAGATTCTGTATCATTAAATAATTCATCTTCATTGGAAATATCTTGCGTGTAATTTTCAATTTTAGATATGCAATCTAAAATGCTTAGTAAGTTAACTTTATCTTTTTTTGATAAATTAAACATAAATGGCTTCGCTCAGTATTTGAGTTTTGTAAAACGGTTTTATGTATTTTTCATTACAAATGTCAACATCAGATTTTAGCAAATCATGTAAATATGTTTTCAATTCACTTTTTACAGTATATAAATCATCAGTATTGTTATTAAAAGTTACCAATAAATCTATGTCTGATTTTTTTGTGTTTTCATCGCGTGCATAAGAACCAAATAAAGCAATAGTTTCTAAATAAAATTTAGATTGTAGAAATTCTTTGTTTTCTGTTAAATGCAATATAATTTGCTCCTTTGTCATATTGCAAAGTTAAGAGTAATTTATAAAAAAGAAAGTTTTTATTTTTTCTTTGCAGCAGCTTTTTTTGTTGGCGCTTTCTTGGTTGCTGCTTTCTTAGCTTTTTCTGCAAAAGCGTTTGGAATTTGTATTTCTATCATTTTTTTAACGTCATCCAAACTCAATAAAGCAGCTTCTTCTGGTGTATATTTTTTGCCAGTTAATTTCAATATTTTTTTATTGAATTTAATGATCGGACCCCAACGTGCGTTCTCTACAGATATTTTTTGTTCAGGAAAATTTAAAATAAATCTGTTTTCTTCTTTCTCTAATTTCTTCTCAATCAAATCAGCGCATTCAGCTTCGTTGATGGTGTCAAATTTATAACGCGCAGGAATGTTGATGAACAAGCCGTCCCATTTTATAAACGGACCAAATCGTCCTTTTCCTTTGGTAATTGGTTTGCCATCGTAATGTGCAATTGGTGCGTCTTCTACTTGTTTACCTTTGATGACTTCAATGGCTCTTTCTAAAGTAACATCTAATGGTTCTTCACCTTTTGGTAACGAAATAAATGCTTCACCATGTTTTACATATGGTCCGAAACGTCCAATGTTTACTACTACTTCTTGTCCTTCATATTCACCTAAACTCAATGGTAATTTAAATAATTCCATAGCGTCTTCAAACGTAATTGTTTCAATACTTTGCGACGATTTTAGTTTTGCATAGCGTGGTTTTTCTTCTTCTTCCTGAACACCTAATTGTATCATCGGACCAAATCTTCCTAAGCGAACAGAAACTTGTCTGCCTGTTTCTGGATCTGTTCCTAAGATGCGTTCGCCTGTTACATAAGTAGTGCTTTCACCACTAGCTTCTATTTCTTTATGAAATGGTTCGTAAAATTGTTTTAGTGATTTAGACCAGTTTTTATTGCCTTCTGCAATTAAGTCAAAATCTTTTTCCATTTCCGCTGTGAAAGAATAATCCATTACACGCGTAAAATTTTCCATCAAATAATCTGTCACTAAATTTCCAATATCTGTAGGTAATAATTTTCCTTTTAACGAACCTGTATTTTCAGATAATGTTTCTTTAGAAATTTCTTTATTAGCAGATAAATCTAATTTTTGATAGGAGCGTGGCTTGCCTTCTGCTTCACCTTTTATAACATATTCTCTGTTCTGAATAGTAGAAATTGTTGGTGCATATGTTGATGGTCGACCAATGCCTAGTTCTTCTAATTTTTTAATTAAACTTGCTTCTGTAAAACGTGATGGTGGTTGTGAAAAGCGTTGACGTGCTTCAATATTTTTATAGTCTAAAATTTGTCCAATAGTTAATGCAGGCAACATACCAGCTTCTTCGGTTTCTTCATCATCGGTACTTTCTAAATACACTTTTAAGAAACCATCAAATTTTAATACTTCACCTTCTGCATTGAATTTTTCTTTTCGGTTTGAAATATCAATTTTAGCAACTGTCTTTTCCAATTTTGCATTACTCATTTGTGATGCTATTGTACGTTTCCAGATCAAATCATACAAACGTTCTTCGTCGCGGTTGCTGCCTTCGTTAGGATTTTGTATGTACGTTGGACGAATACCTTCGTGTGCTTCCTGTGCAGATGAATTTTTTGATGCGTATTGTTTTTTGTTAGAATATTCGCTGCCAAAACTCTTATTAATATACTGCTGAATATTACCTAATGCTTCTTCCGATAAATTTGGCGAATCGGTTCTCATGTAAGTAATCTTACCAGCTTCGTATAATTTTTGTGCAACGATCATCGTTCTGGAAACCGAAAAACCTAATTTACGTGATGCTTCTTGTTGTAAAGTAGAAGTGGTAAATGGCGCCGCTGGACTTTTTTGTGTTGGTTTTACTTGTATGTCAGCAACTTTAAAAATTGCAGTTTTGCAATCTTCTAAAAATGCTTCAGCTTCTTTTTCTGTTTCATATTTTTCAGATAATTCTGCTTTGAATGTTTTTTTATCAGAAATAAAATACGCAACAACTTTATAGAATGATTCAGAATTAAAGCTATTGATTTCTCTTTCTCTTTCTACTACTAATCGCACGGCAACGGATTGCACACGACCAGCCGATAAGGTTCGTCTTCCTAATTTTTTCCATAAAACAGGAGACAATTCAAACCCAACGACTCTGTCTAATATACGTCGCGCTTGTTGTGCGTAAAATAAATTCTGGTCTAATAAACGTGGATTGGCTACTGCTTTTTTTATAGCTGGTGCTGTGATTTCATTAAAAACAATGCGTTTTGTTTTGTTAATATCCAAATTCAATACTTCACATAAATGCCACGAAATAGCTTCACCTTCGCGGTCCTCATCCGTAGCCAGCCATACTTCGCTGTTTTTTGCCAGCTTCTGTAATTCACGAACTACTTGTTCTTTATCTTCTGATATAATATAATTAGGTGCAAAATTATTGGCGATATCGATGCCCATTTCTTTCTTAGCCAAATCACGAATATGTCCATAGCACGATTTTACCTGAAAATCAGCACCCAAGATTTTTTCTATCGTTTTCGCTTTTGCAGGCGACTCAACTATCAGTAAATTTTTTGCCATAAATTAAAGTATTAAGGTATAAGTAATAAGTAGTAAGTGGTTGATATTAATAAACAAAAAGCAGGAATTTTTTCCTTCTTATTACTTGCTACTTATTACTTACACCTATTTCCAACTCGCAAATAAAACTAAATTTTCCATTTTCTTCACTATAACGTTCAAATAAATCAAAAATTTGTTGTGTAGAAATTGCTTATTTTTGTAAAAAAGATAAAATGAGCCAATTATTTTCCATTTCACCAATTGATGGACGCTATCGAAATAAAGTTGCAAAATTAGAGAATTATTTTTCAGAATTTGCTTTAATAAAATATCGTGTTAAGGTTGAAATTGAATATATTATTGAATTATCAAACACTTTAAAAGAAGTAGGAAAATTGTCTACATCGCAAAAAGAATCGCTAAGAAATATCTATTTAAATTTTACTGAAACGAATGCGTTGCGTGTAAAAGAAATTGAAAAAGTTACCAATCATGATGTGAAAGCGGTTGAGTATTTTATCAAAGAAAATATTTTAGACATAGATTTAATTCAAAAAAGTGAGTTCATTCATTTTGGTTTAACATCACAAGACATCAATAATACTGCGATTCCGTTGAGTTTAAAAGATAGTTTTAATGAAGTGTATGCATTGCAATTTCAAGCATTGATTAAACAATTAAAATCGAAAGTAAAAGAATATAACTCGATTCCGATGTTGGCGAAAACACACGGACAACCTGCTTCACCAACGCGTTTAGGAAAAGAGTTTGATGTGTTTGTTAAGAGACTGGAAAATCAATTCACTTATTTTAATACCATTCCGTACTCAGCGAAATTTGGTGGTGCTACCGGAAATTTCAATGCGCATCAGGTTGCTTATCCAACTATTAATTGGAAAAAATTTGCAAGCAACTTTGTAGAAAAGAATCTTGGTTTGTCGCATTCGTTTCCAACCACACAAATTGAGCATTACGATAATTTAGCTGCCTTGTTTCATAATTACGCGCGCATCAATACTATTTTAATTGATTTGTGCCGTGATATCTGGACTTATGTTTCGATGGAATATTTCAAACAGAAAATAAAAGCTGGCGAAATTGGAAGTTCGGCAATGCCACACAAAGTAAATCCAATTGACTTTGAAAATGCAGAAGGAAACTTAGGAATCGCGAATGCCTTGTTTCAGCATTTAGCAGAAAAATTACCGATCTCGAGATTGCAACGAGATTTGACAGATTCTACAGTATTAAGAAATATTGGTGTTCCGATTGCACATACGATGATCGCGTTTGATTCTATCTTAAAAGGTTTAGATAAATTATTGGTGAATGAATCTAAAATAAAACAAGACCTGGAAGATAACTGGATCGTGGTTGCTGAAGCTATACAAACTGTTTTGCGCCGCGAAGGTTTTGATAAACCGTATGAAGCTTTAAAAAATCTCACCAGAACAAATACTAAAATAGGCGAGAAAGAAATCCATGCTTTTATTGATAGCTTAAATGTGAAAGCAACAATAAAGAAAGAACTGAAGCAAATCACGCCGTTTAATTTTACAGGTATATGATCACCATCTATCATAATAATCGTTGCGGAAAGAGCAGGACTGCTTTGTGCATTATAGAAGAACAAGGCAAGCCGTTTAAGACGGTGGAATATTTAAAAGATGTGCCGACTGTGGAAGAATTGAAAAGCATCATCAAAAAACTGAAGATAAAACCGCACGATTTAATTAGAACTAAAGAAGCGGTGTATATAGAAAACTATAAAGGCAAAACTCTTCGCGATGATGAATGGATACAGGCGATGCATGAGCATCCTATATTAATAGAGCGGCCAATTGTTATTAATGGAAACAAAGCAGTGGTTGCGCGACCGCCGGAAAAAGTGAATGAAGTTATATAAAGCAACTTAAGCAGTTATCTTACTTTTAGCATAATTATACAACGGCAGCAAATCACCGATATTGTTGCGTTGTTCTATACGGAACACATCTTGTTTTACACTTGATTTGGAAATAGAGCGATACAGGAAAAACTGGTTCTTTACTGCTTCGTCAGGATTGGTGAATGAAATTTTCAGTTCAGCATTTGTTTCAGTGCCTACGTTTTCAATAGCTGAAATTAATTTCCACGGCACAAAATTATTACGCATAAAATTCTGGTTGATATACATGCCTTCTTCGTTTACCGCGAAAGCAGGTTTGCTGCCATCGACAGAAAAGCGGTAGAATAGGAGAAACATAGTGAAAGCGAACGTGCCCCAAAAGCCAATGGTTACCAAGGTATTTGGCCAGCCAGCAGTTACAGGTTTTCCTGTTTTTAGTGAATAAGCGGTGTAGGTATGCGCATCCCAAAATATATAGGCGATGAGCATTAGAATAGCACTTGCTGCAATTAATATCATTATTCTTTTTGAAACCCAATTTCTGAATTTCATATTGTGTTCGGTTTGCAGAATAAATGGCTGGTTGGTCATTGTTTTTTGGTTTAGGATGCAAATATATTAAATAAAAGGTCGAATAAACCCACTCAGAGACTCCATAAATCGACCTACAGACCGAAAAAATCGAGTCAGAGTTCGGATAAATTGACAAAGAGATGCCATAAATCGACTCAGAGATTGGACAAATTGAC
>CALLKF010000176.1 GCA_938008535.1 uncultured Saprospirales bacterium
GACACTCTTTCCCTACACGACGCTCTTCCGATCTTTGATATACCAAATGAACCTGAAAATTATATTCATAGAATTGGTAGAACTGGAAGAGCTGATAAAGATGGTATTGCCATAAGTTTTGTTACGAAAGATGATGCTGAAAAAGTAGCGCGTATCGAAGCATTAATGAATAAAAAAATTGCTGGCAAACGTGTTCCAAAAGAAATTGAAGTGGTAAAGGAACTGATAAAAGAAGAAATGCCTGAGCTCAGCGAAAAGAAATTAGCGACCAAAGTTCCGAAGAAAAAAACAGAAGAAAAAGGCGCCAGCTTTCATGAAAAGAAACTAAAAAATCAAAAGGTAAACGTAAAAATAAGGCACGAAGAAAAAATGAAAAAGAAATACGGAAGGCCAAAAACGCGCGGACAAAAAAGGAAGTAATTAGCTAATTAGCTAATTAGTAAATTACTTTAATATCTTCCTGATTTCGTTAGCGTCTTTCATAAATTGTTTCAATTCTTCATTTTTATTTTTGTTGATGAGATTTCTGAAATGATACATTTTTTCGATGTAGGTATCCATCACTTCTAATAAATAATTTTTGTTTTGGTGAAAGATCGGTGCCCACATTTCTGGCGAGCTTTTCGCTAAACGTACCGTACTTTCAAAACCACCTGCAGCCATTTCTAAGATCGCTTCTTCGTCTTTTTCTTTTTCTAAAACAGTCGCAGCGAGCACAAACGAACTGATATGTGAAATGTGGGAAATATACGCAGCGTGCATATCGTGTTGGTGTGCATCCATATATTTTATGCGCATGCCAAGTGTTGTGTACATTTTTTCAATGAGCTCTACAGCATCAGCATTGCTGTTTTCCTTATCACAAATAATACACACTTTATCATGAAACAAATTGCTGATCGCTGCCGAAGGTCCTGAGTTTTCGGTACCAGCCATTGGATGCGAAGCCACATATTGCTTACGGTTTGGGTGATTTTTTATAGCATCAATGATGTGTCCTTTGGTGGAACCCATATCCGTAATAATTTGATGCGGTGCAACCCTATCGAGCACATATAACAATTCATCGATCAGTAAATTTACAGGAACGGTTAATATGATTAAATCTGCTTGCGAAATGGCTTCATCTTTAGAAACTATTTGATCAACCAGCCCTAATTCCAACGCTAAGTCATTGCTTTTTTGTGTGCGGCCAACGCCTAAAAATTGCGTGGCGAAATTCGCTGCACGCAAGTCTTTCGCTACCGAACCACCAATTAAACCTATACCAAATATTGCTGCTTTCATTTATGAATTAAGATTTATGATTTTAGATTTTGAATTCTATTCAGAGCTTCTTGTAAGTCTTTTTCAGGACTGCATAAAGATATACGAATGTATCGGTTTCCGTTGCTACCGAAAATAAAACCTGGTGTGATAAACACATTGGCTTCATGTAAAATCTTTTCTGTTAATGCTTCTACATCTTTATAGCTATCTGGAATTTTTGCCCACAAAAACATACCAATCTGTTCTTTATTATAAACACATTGCAACGCATCCATAATTTGATACGCATACGCACGGCGCTTTTTATACTCATCATTTCGAGCATCGTGCCACGTCGAATCATTAGATAATGCTGCTATTGCAGCTTCTTGCAATGGCAAATACATGCCGCTGTCTACATTACTTTTTACTTTTAAAATAGTGTCAATGTATTCTTTTTTTCCAGCAACTAAGCCAACACGTGCACCAGCCAAGTTGTGTGACTTGCTTAATGAATTTAATTCCAGACAAACATCTTTTGCACCTTCTGTTTGAAAGATAGAAACCGGTTTGCCTTCATTCAATACTAAACTATATGGATTGTCGTTGATGATTAGAATTTTATAATGATTAGCAAGATTTATCAATGATTTAAAAATCTCGTCGTTGCCTTTCGCTCCGGTTGGCATATTTGGATAATTTACCCAAATCAGTTTTGCTTCTTTTAAAATAGATTCATCAATTTTAGAGAAGTCAGGCGCCCAATTATTATTTTCATCTAAATCATAATAAATTGGCTCAGCACCTGCTAAATAAGTAGCAGACGAGTATGTTGGATAACCAGGATTTGGTACCAGCACTTTATCGCCAACATTTAAGAATGCTTGCGAAATATGCGAAATTCCTTCTTTAGATCCTAATAAAGGTAAGATTTCCGTATCAGGATTTAAGTCAACTTCGTAGGTGTTTTTATACCAGTCACTCATCGCTTTGCGCAACGCAGGAATGCCAATATAACTTTGATAGCCATGATTTTTTATATTAGATGCAGATGTTTTAAATGCATCAATAGTTTGCTGCGATGGTGCCTGGTCAGGATTTCCAATTCCTAAATTAATGATATCTTTTCCACTTGCACGCAATTGAGCTATTTCTTTCAGCTTCGCAGAAAAGTAGTATTCATTGATGTTTTGTAGTTTATTTGCCGCTTGTATAATCATGTAAAATAAGTTTGAATGTTTTCATTAGCTAATTATCGAATTCGCTAATTATTAAATTAATTTATCGCCTTGTTTATATTCACCTAAAATTTTTAATTCTTTTGTTAATGGTTCAATTTCTATAAGCATTTTTTTGTAACTATCTACATCATCAAATTCCAAATCAGCATACATATAATATTGCCATTCTTCACCAACAACTGGTAGTGATTGAATTTTTGTTAGATTGATATTGTGCTCACCAATGATGGTTAATACTTTCGCCAAACTACCTGCAGTATGCTGAGCACGAAATGAAATTGATGATTTGTTGATAGTCGACTGTTGATTGCTGACTTTTGACCGATTTTGTAAAATTAAAAAGCGTGTAAAATTGCGTTTATTATCATGAATATCTTCAGCTAAAATTTCTAAATCAAAAACTTCTGCTGCACGCTTACTAGCAACAGCAGCACGATGTTTGATATGATTTTGTTTAATTTCTTTTGCACTTAACGCAGTATCATCCGATTCTACCAATTGTATAGTTGGATAATTATCAAAAAAACTTCTGCATTGCAACAACGCCATTGGATGAGAATGAATTTCTTCGATGTGTTCAATTTTTTGATTTGGCAACGCCATTAAATTCATTTCTATACGTAAATACACTTCACCAACAATTGTTAAATCTGAATTTCTAAGCATCGAATAATTTGGTAAAATTGCACCAGCTAAAGAATTTTCAATAGCACAAACAGCAAAGTTAGCTTCCTCTTGTTTCATTACATTAAACAATAAAGGAAACGAAGCACATTCAACTGTTTCAAAATCATTTCCAAAAAACTTCAGTGCAGCAATTTCGTGAAACGATGCTTCAAAACCTTGTATGGCAATTTTATTTTTCATGTTTTTATTTTTAATCTAAATCTTAAAGGACTTCTTTTTTATTTCATAAAAAAAAGTCCCGAAATTATTTCGAGACTCATTATACTTAATTTTTCTTACAGTATTTTTTGTCTCGCTTAGTTGCGAAAAAAATAATAGCCGTAAAAGAAAGTATTGTTCATCAGCACAAATAAAAAAAGAATTACTTTAAAATGCAACTATTTTTATATTAATTCACAGTTAAATACAAACTTAATATTAAGTTGTTTGTTTTTTAGATTACAAATTATATACTTGCGTGCATTTTTTTTAATTCCATTCCTTTAAATTAATGAAAGAGTCTTCAGATTTATCGTACTGTAATACAAAGTATCCAATTATATTAGTTAGTGGTTTAGGTTTTCATGACCAAAATAGAATTATGAATTATTGGGGAAATATTCCTGAATCATTAAAACTAAAAGGTTGCGACGTTTATACAGCAAATCAAGAAGCATTTATATCTATTCCAGATAATTCTATAAAACTAAAATTCAGAATTTTGGATATTATGGAAAAAACAAAGAAAGATAAAGTGAATCTAATTGGACATTCAAAAGGTGGTTTAGAATCAAGATATGTGGTAAGTAAGCTAGGAATGGAAAATCATATTTCAAGTATAACTACATTAGGCACACCACATCAGGGAACACATTTAGCAGATATAATTTTAGGAAAATTACCTTTGCCAAAATTTGCTACTGCACGTTTAGTTAATTTATATGCCATGTTAATTGGCGACAAACGACCAGATAGTTTGCGCGCTGTAGTGCAAGTAACTACGGAAGCGATGAAACAATTTAATGAGGAAGTTTTAGATTCTTCAAAAGTGTATTATCAAAGTTATGCAAGTCACGTTAGTAAAGATTATCCGAATATATTATGGAAAACAATGGCTTACATTATTCGCGAATATGAAGGTAAAAACGATGGAATGGTTGGTATTGAATCGTGTAAATGGGGAAATTATCGTGGTTTAATACAATCTGAAAATGCTAGCACTGTTAGTCATGGTGATATGGTTGGTTTAACTCAATTTTTTGGAAACACAAAATTCAATGCACATCAGTTTTTTGCAGATTTAATTCATGATTTAAAAATTAGAAATCACTAACCTTGTATTCTATCATATTCTTCCAACGTCATTACGGCAACTCTTCTTTCATCTAAGAAATATTTATCACCATCTGCTAATATATTTACTTTCAAATTAGTAATAGAAACAGGCAAACCTGGTATTAACACAGCTACATTATTATGTTGCAAATCACTTGGATCAAAAATAATCACCATACCAGAACCAACAACTTCACAATCGTTTCCATTACGAATAATTAAGCCAGTATCTTCTGCCAAGCCAATTCCAAGTAAATGTGGAAACGTAGCAACAGCTTCGGTCAATCTTCCAAAACGACCACGTTGAATAAAATGCGAATCGATAATGACATCATCTAAGAAACCCATTCCATCGCGCATATGCACACCACCTTTAAATAATGCATCTGAACTATGGCCACCTTTTATCATTTCTTTACTCATACACATGGCGCCAGCGCTGGTGCCTGCTAACACAAAATGAGTCTTTTCTAATTTATCTAATAATAATTGATGTAAGCTCGTACCACCAATAAAATCGACTATCTTAGATTGGTCACCACCAGAAAACAAAACACAATCTGAATCCAAAATTATTTGTAAAATTTCTGATTCTTCTGATTTTTCACGATCTCGAATATCTAAAATTATTACATTTCTGCATCCAAGTTTATTAAATGCTTCCATATAATTTTGTCCGATTTCTTGCGGAATACTAGAAGCTGTTGTAATCACCACAATTTTTGCATCTGTGCCACCACTTTCTTTCACCACATTTGCCAAAATTCCTTTACCTATAAATTCTAAGGTGTACATTTCATTTTTGCCAATTCCTTTGTCTTCATTTCCACCAATCGGTATTAAGATTCCGCGCATATTTTACTTTTAATTCAAAAATAGTTGTGCTAAATTATTCTTATTTTCAATAAAATGTAAAGAAACTATAGAAATCTTTGCAACATCATGTGGAAAGAAATACACGGTTAATTGTCCAGTAATGGAAAATACCGTTCTTCCAAAACTTTTAAATGCCAGCGCTGATGACCTGATAGCATAAAACCAATAGAAGCGACTGAATATTCGCTGTTGTAACTTTTTCCAATAGTTTGTAGCATTTCTTCAGTAAATGATCTAAACATCAGTATAGTGGATTTGCGTAATAAAATCAGTTCTTCCAATAAATCATCAATTGTTCTGCGATTAGCTTGTCCATTTTTTGCAAATAACTCTTCATCATAACCCAACATTTTTTGTTCGTCTTTTCTTGCAAATGACGTTGCACGATAAACAAATACACGTTCGGTATCAATTACATGTTGCAATAAATCTTTGATAGTCCATTTGCCAGGTTCATACACTCTTTCACCTAATGCTTTCCATTTTTCAAGCGGCGCATTTTCCAATTCGTCTAAACTTATTTGCAAGGCATCCATTAATTCAACATCATCTGCTAAATTTATGTATCTGTCAAAATATATTGGCATTGGATTTAATTCTGATCTTTTCATATTTCTATTTTTTATGTTGATTATAAAATACAGTTTTAAAATTATTATTTTTTAATGGCATTTCTAAATTGTGTTTCATATTGATTGATTGCTGTCATGGCATTTTCGTCGCTTTTAAATTTAACTTTTAATAAATCAAATGCTTCTTGCCCGCGTTTGTCTCCTAAAATCGAAATAAGTAGCAGATTATTAAAAATTCCGTTCAAATCATTTTCTTTCATCGATTGGTTGAAACGACTCATAATCATTGGATATAAAGCACTTGCTTTACCAAGTGAAACAATAGTTTCAGCAGCTGTGATACGAAAATCCCAAACTGGTGGTGTAGGCAATCGCCAGCGTGGTAATTTTAAATCTGCCAATGCATTATAAGCAATTTTATAGCCGCGTTTATCGCCTAATTCTTTTAAACCAGCCAAGGCACTTAATAAACTTTGACTTTTCATAGATGGTTTACTGACTAATTCCGAGAGCTCTTCAAATGCTTTCGGATTTTTGGTTTTACCTAATGCAACGGCTGCTGCACTTATAACACGATCGCTTGAATCATGTAATGC
>CALLKF010000177.1 GCA_938008535.1 uncultured Saprospirales bacterium
AACTACACCTTACTTAGGATTAATGTATTACTTTATTCCAAAAGTGGCGCAACGTCCTGTGTATTCGTATCGACTTTCCATCATACATTTCTGGGCACTTATATTTTTATACATCTGGGCTGGCCCACATCATTTATTATATACTGCTTTACCAGATTGGGCTCAAAGCCTTGGTACTGTATTTAGCATTATGCTTATACTACCAAGTTGGGGTGGCATGCTCAATGGGCTATTCACCCTTAGAGGAGCTTGGGATAAAGTTCGAGAAGATCCAGTTTTAAAATTCTTTGTTGTAGCAGTTACTTGCTATGGTATGAGTACGTTTGAAGGTCCAATGCTTTCGTTAAAAAACGTAAATGCCATTTCGCATTACAGCGACTGGACAGTAGCTCACGTTCATATCGGTGCCCTAGGATGGAATGGTTTTTTAACTTTTGGTATGATGTATTGGTTAATACCAAGATTATTTAAAACAGAGTTGTTCTCTAAAAAATTAGCAAGTACTCACTTCTTGATTGGTACATTTGGTATCATGTTGTATGCGATACCAATGTATTGGGCTGCTTTCCGTTCATATTTTATGTTTAAAGCATTTACACCTGAAGGTCAATTACAATATCAATTTATTGACATCGTTCAAACAACAGTGCCATTCTATATTATGAGAGCGGTTGGTGGAACTATTTTCTTATTAGGAGTTTTATTAATGGTTTATAATTTAATTAAAACAGCTAAACAAGGCTCATTTGTTGAAAGTGAAGATGCTGAAGCTGCACCTTTAACAAAACAATACGTTCCAACTGGTAAAAAATTCTGGCACAGTGTTATTGAAAGAAGACCAATGTTGTTATTAGTTATGAGTTTATTGGTTGTTGCTTTAGGTGGTATTTTTGAATTAATTCCTACATTCTTAATAAAATCTAATATTCCAACTATTGCTAGTGTAAAACCATACACTCCATTAGAATTGCAAGGAAGAGACATTTATATTCGTGAAGGATGTTACAATTGTCATTCACAAATGATACGACCTTTCCGTTATGAAGTAATGCGTTATGGTGAATACTCTAAAGCTGGTGAATTTGTTTACGATCATCCGTTCCAGTGGGGCAGCAAACGCACTGGTCCAGATTTAGCTCGAATTGGTGGTAAGTATCCGGATAGTTGGCACTTTAACCATATGTTGGATCCAACATCAATGGCACCTGGTTCTGTAATGCCTAAATATCCTTGGTTATTTAGAAGAGATTTAGATATTAGCTCTACAAATTCTAAAATTCATGCGATGCGTAAATTAGGTGTTCCTTATGAAGAAGGTTACGAATCTAGAGCAAATGCAGACCTCGAAACTCAAGCAAAAACTATCGCTCAGGAATTAAAAGTTAGCAAAATTGAAATTAGCGAAAAGAAAGAAATTATAGCATTGATTGCTTACTTACAAAGAATGGGAAAAGATATTAAAGGCGAACAACAAGTTGTAACCGCTGGAAAATAAGTTAACAACAATAGTTAATTAAATTAAAATTAAAGTATATGAAATTTATAAATTATCTTGAAAATATAACAGGTGTAGGCGTTTATCCTTTAACATCATTATTATTATTTGTTGCATTTTTTGTATTAGTTACAATTTGGGTAATTCGTGCTGATAATGGTTTTATAGACCATATGAAAAATATTCCATTAGATAATAACACGGAACATTAAGTAATAATATTTCCTAGTAATTTGTAATAAGTAAAATAGACCATGTCCGCAATTAAAAACAATAAAAATAAACTCATGAAAAATAATATGCTTAATAGTAAATTAAAATTCTTGTTACTGTCATGCTTAACTGTTTTTTTAGTAACTAATTCTGTCGCTCAAAATGCAACTCCAGTGGCAGCAGCTGCGCAACAAAGTGGAGTATCAATTTCATTAAATGTTGCTTTGTGTGGTATTGCGACTATATTGTTATTTATTATAATTATTTTAGGAAGCACTGTAAATACTGCATTAGATTTTTATAAAAGTAAAAAAGAAGAAGAAAAAAACAATAGTTCTTCAACTATAGTTAAAACTTTATTTCTATTTGGTTTTATATTATTATCTCAACTAGCATTTTCTCAATCACAATTAGTACAGCCAGTTAAGGAAATTACAAATCCTTCAAATATGATTTCTTCCATTTATTTCTATGGATTTATTACTATCATTTTTGTTGAAATATTAATAATACTTTTCTTTATAGGCGCAATTCGTTTTCTAACTGGAATTGAAAAACATAAAAAAGCTAAAACTGAAAAAGAAAATTCATCTCTATGGCAAAAAATAAACCAATTTAAACCATTAGAAGAAGAAGACAATATGGATACAGGTCATAATTATGATGGTATTCGTGAGTTAGATAATATTACACCACCATGGTTTGTTGCTGGATTTGCTGCAACAATTGTATTTGCAATAATTTACCTTTATAGATTTGATATTGCGCATTCAATGCCTAACCAAGTACAAGAGTTTGAAACAGAAATGCAAGAAGCAAAAATTTTACAAGATTCATTACTAAAATTAGAAGGAAATAAAGTAGACGAAAATACGGTTACAATGTTAGGATCTGCTGAAATTGAATCAGGTAAAAAATTATATGTTGCAAATTGCGTTGCTTGTCATGGTGATAAAGGACAAGGTGGTGTTGGACCAAATCTTACAGACGAATATTGGATTCATAGTGGTTCTGTTAAAGATGTTTTTAAATCTATAAAATATGGTTGGGTTGATAAAGGTATGCAATCATGGAAAGATTTTTACACACCAACTCAAATTGCTCAGTTAGCAAGTTTTGTGAAATCATTAAAAGGCACAAATCCACCAGGTGCTAAAGAAAAACAAGGAGAATTATATGTAGAAGAAGTTGTTGCTTCAATGTCAACTTCCGATTCAACTAAAACAAAATAATCATGGACTTAGATGATCTTCAACATTATGAATCCTATAGAGACAGAGTAAGCACAGTAGATGAAAAAGGCGGGCGAAATTGGGTATATGCATTAAAACCTCATGGCGCATTCTACAATAAAAGAATTTTATTAACCATCTTATATTTAATTGTATTTTTTAGCCTTCCGTTTATTAAAGTAAACGGAATGCCTTTTGTACAATTTAATATTCCTGAAGGTAAATTCATTTTATTCAGTAAAATATTTTGGCCTCAAGATTTTTATATTTTCGCTATTGCAATGATTACGTTTGTAATTTTCATAGCATTATTTACAGTAATTTATGGTCGTTTGTTTTGTGGCTGGGTTTGTCCGCAAACTATTTTTATGGAAATGATTTTCCGTCCTATTGAATGGTTAATTGAAGGGAATCCTGCTGAACAGAAACAATTAAATAATGGTAAATGGTCGTTTAAAAAAATGGGTAAGAAATTGCTAAAACACCTTATTTTTTTAGTCATTTCATTTGTCATCGCAAACACATTCTTAGCTTACATCTTTGGAGTTTCTAGACTCTATAAAATTATTGAAGAGCCAATTTCAAATCATGTAGCTTTGTTTTTTGGCGTAATTGTTTTTACGTTATTATTCTATCTGGTTTTTGCTTTTGTTAGAGAAATTGTTTGTACTACTATTTGTCCATACGGAAGATTACAAGGTGTACTTTTTGATCAAGATACTATGTTGGTTGCATACGATTATAAGCGTGGTGAAGAGCGTGGAAAATTCAAAAAAAATGAAACAAGAACTCATGGCGATTGTATCGATTGTCATCAATGCGTAAATGTTTGCCCAACTGGTATTGATATCAGAAATGGTACGCAACTAGATTGCGTTAATTGTACAGCTTGCATTGATGCTTGTGATTTTATGATGGAAAAAGTAAATCTTTCAAAAGGATTAATTCGTTATGCGTCAGAAAATGGAATTGCTGAAGGAAAGAAATTAACCTTTACTCCAAAAATAAAAGCATATTCAGCATTATTGGTAGTATTATTATGTGTTTTAACAGCTTTGTTAGTTACAAGAAAACAAATCGATGCGCATATTACTAGAACTGGTGGACAACTATACCAGGAATTACCTGATAATAAAATTAGTAATTTATACAATGCTAAAATAATTAACAAATCGAATAAAGATATTCCTATTGAAATGAAATTAGAAGGAATAAACGGCGAAGTTAAATTAATTGGAAAATCTGAGTTACATTTAAAAGAAGAAACCGTAAATGAAGTAACTTTCTTTATAGTTTTAGATAAAAATATTGTGAAAGAACACAGTAAAAAAATTGTAGTTGGATTGTATGAAAATGGTAAAAAAATTGGTACTGTAAAAACTAAATTTTTAGGACCATTTATTTAAAAAATAGTATATGAATTGGGGTCATAAAATATCAATTGTCTATGCAACTTTTATTATTGCCATGCTAGGAATGGTGTACGTTGCTTCTAAGCAAACAAATGAAATGCAAGATGAGAATTATTACGTCAAAGAATTAAAATATCAGGATGTGATAGACGGTAAAAATAATCTAACTGCTTTGTCAGATAAAGTTAGTTTGGTTGATACAAATGGATTAGTGAAAATTAAAATTCCAGTTGAAACTGCATCAGAAATCAAAGAAGGCACTATTTATTTTATGCGTCCTTCTGATAAAACCAAAGATGTTCATCTAAAACTTTTAACCAATACCAATGGTGAGCAATTTATTTCTAAAACAAAGTTTGTTAAAGGACTTTATACCATTCAATTGAGTTGGCAGAATAAATCTAAAAAATATTTTTCTGAACAAACCATACATATTCAATAAATATGTGGCAAATAATGATAGCTGGTTTTACAATTGGAATCTTTGGAAGTTTTCATTGTGTAGGCATGTGCGGTCCAATTGCTTTATCATTACCAATTTACGACAAAACAAAATGGCAACGGTTTTTCTATATTTTATTGTATAACATTGGAAGAATGTTAGCATACGCGTCCATGGGAATTTTATTTGGAATCATTGGAAAACAATTTTTTATTGGTGGTTACCAACGCTATCTATCTATTGCTATTGGATCGTTAATGTTGTCGTATGTATTATTTTCTTCTTTTTTTACAAAAAACAACAATACGTATTTTAGTAAGTTCACTAGTTTTATAAAAAACAACTTAGGCAAATTATTAGCAACTAATAAAAAATTCTACACCTATATTTTAATTGGCTTCTTTAATGGATTTTTGCCATGTGGTTTAGTGTACGTTGCCATTGCAGGTGCTATTGCTACTGGTAGTCCAGTAAACAGTGCTTTGTTCATGGCTGCATTTGGTTTCGGTACTTTTCCAATGATGATTACTGTAACAGTTTTAGGTAAATTTATTTCACTTCAAGTTCGAAATCAGATGCGACGTACAGTGCCAGTATTTGTTGGTGTTTTAGCGGTATTATTGATACTTCGTGGATTAAATTTAGGTATTCCATATATCAGTCCGGAAATGAAACAAACTCCAACTGGAACACAAAGTTGTTGTCATAAGGAATAACCTATTTCCCTTATTAACTAAATAAATGTTAATTTCTAAAAAAAAATCGTAAGTAACGAACTAAAAAAGTTTGGTATGCGTTTTATATATAGCCATAGAAAAGAAAATGATTCGACGATTGGTTTTAAAATAGAATGATAGATTTGGTTGTTTTATACTGAATTTTCTACAATAAAATGCTGGCGTCAGCTAGTATATTAAGGGTTTTTATGTTTCAAGTTAGCCGTTCTGATTCTTCAGAACGGCGCTTTTTTTTATTCTAAAAATTGAATATTTCTTTTTAAACCTTCAAACTTCGTTCGTTTAACTGCAGATTTTTTAAACAGTTCATTAAATACATCTTCTGTTATTTCTTTCCATTCTTTTTTATTCATAGAAAGCAATTTTGAATTTGGTTCAAATTTTGGTTCGTGGTGCGGTTTTGAAAAACGATTCCACGGACAAACATCTTGGCAAATATCACAGCCAAACATCCAATCTTGAAATTGATTTTTATAAGCTATTGGAATCGCATCTTTCAACTCAATCGTAAAATAAGAAATGCATTTGCTTGCGTCAACTACTTTGTTTTCTACAATGGCATCCGTTGGACAAGCATCAATACAAGCTGTGCAAGTACCACAATGATCGGTTACAAAAGGCATATCGTAATCAAGTTCTACATCAACAATTAATTCAGCTAAAAAGAAAAATGAACCTTGGTTTTTATTAATTAATAAAGAATGTTTTCCAATCCAGCCAATTCCTGATTTGGTTGCCCAAGAGCGTTCTAAAACAGGAGCCGAGTCTACAAAACATCTTCCATTTACTGCACCAATTTCTGTTTGTATTTTTTGCATTAAAATTTTTAATTTCTCTTTCACTACATGATGATAATCTTCACCAAAAGCATATTTTGAAATCTTAAAACTATCTGCATTTTGATTTTCTTCTGTGTAATAATTAAAGGAAAGTGAAATAACAGACTTTGCATTATCCACTAATTTTCTCGGATCTAATCGCATATCAAAATGGTTTTCCATATAACGCATTTCACCTTGATAATTACGTTTCAACCATTCTTCTAATTTGGGTGCTTCGTCTTCCAAAAAATCAGCTTTTGCAATTCCAATATTTGAAAAACCTAATTGTTTTGCTGTTTCTTTAATAAAATTGGAATATGCTGATTTTAGTATCAATTACTTTGATTTATTAAAGTATTCTTCGTATTCTTTTCCATTGGCGCGTAAATACACTACTAAGTTATTTGCTGAACGAAAATTATATTCAATCAGTTGTGGAAAATCGTGTGCTTTATTTTCAAAAATAAATTTAGAGTTTGTCTGTTTGATTAATTTAAAAGGAATAGGTTCGTCATTATTTTGTCCATTAATTAAAACAATGTAATACCAATTGTTTCCTTTTCTTATCAATTCTAATTCTTCTTTCTGAATATTCATTGTAAAACTCTTACCAGAATATATAGAGTCATTGATTTTTGTCCAAACTTCATTTGACTTTAATTCAGGATTATCACTGTTCCAAGTTCCAACAAACATTTCTGGGAATCTTCCAATGTTAGAATTGCAAGAATTTAGTAAAAACAAGCAAGATAATATATAGTAGAATTTTTTCATTTTATTTGTTTTTTTTCAATATCACTTTCACTTTTTTACCAAACAATTCCAATTTTTCCCATTGTTTTTCGATCTAACATATCATCGTGCGCTTGAAAAATATCTTTAGCTGCATACATCTTTCCAACATGTGGATCAATCTTTCCTTCATGCAATAATTGAATCACACTTTCCATGCAATATTTTAAAGTATCTGGTTTGTAATCAGCTATGCGCAACATATTTACACCAATCATACTTCGGCTTTCCATCAATAATTGCGCTGGATGATAGATGCCAAATTGCAAACCCATTTTTGCTTTTGAAAAGATATTAGAAGCATCTGTCATGGCTGCAGCTCCATAGCCAATAATTCGTCCACCACGGTTTAATAACTTATAACTTTTTCTGAAATTATCTGCACCAACTGCATCAAAAGCAACATCTATTGGCTCTTTTATTACTTCAGAAAAATCTTCTTTTGTGTAATTTATTACAACATGTGCACCTTGCTTTCTACAGTATTCTAATTTACTTTCACTTCCAGCAGTTGCATATATTTTTGCATTTTTTAATTTACATAATTGAATTAATGCTGTACCAACACCACCAGCACCAGCATGTATTAATACGGTTTCGTTTGGTAACACATTGGTAGCAACGGAGCATGCATAAAAGGCCGTTGAGTATTGTGTAGCCAATGCTAATGCTTTTCCAGCGTCCATATCTTCGCCAATTTTTGCTACAGCAGATTCTTGTTGCGTTACATATTGACTATAACCACCAAATCTGGTAAAAGCTAAAACACGGTCGCCTTTTTTTAAAGTGGTTACATCTTTGCCAACTTTTTCAACTCGTCCAACTGCTTCATAGCCAATGATGGTTGGTAGTGGTGGGCAATCTTGATATTGACCTAATCGTGCAACTACATCTGCAAAGTTGATACCTGATGCTTCAACTAGTACGCCAACTTCATTGTCTTTTGGCTCTGTCAATTGAATATCTCTGAATTCAAATGCATCTTTTGATTTTCCGTTTTTTACTAAATAAATTGCTTGCATAGTTTATTGTTTAATTGTTGAATTATAGAATTTTAGAATTATTGTGTTTATTTTATCATCACTTTCACCTTAACTATCACTTTATATAATACTTATAATTTTATACGATACTTTTTGTTTTACTTCATTTCTTTTGAATTGCAAGTTAATGTTTTTTCCTATTCGTTTGTTTAATAAAAAAAGTGCTTCCTCAATAGTTAGATTTTCGCATTTTTGATTGTCAATTTTTATGATTTCGTCTCCAATTTGCAAGCCAGCCAAATACGGTGCTGATTTTGTAGCAATGTTTTTTACAACAAAACCACCGTTTTTAGTTTTGTTTTCAAGAAGAATAATATTAGATACTGTAAATTCAAATGGTCGATTGGTTTGCTTGTTTGATTTATAATAAATTGCATTGTCAGGATATGCAAAAAAGATATTCAATCGACTTAAAATGTCATTTCCAATATTTCCATCCAATGTGTTTTCGTTTACATCTTTAAAAGTAATTGGTGTTTCATTAAATGCTACAATTACATTGTTAAACTGTATAGTGTCGAAAAATATTTTTTTAATTCTGCTTACTTTTGCATACATAGGACCAGACAAACCTTCGCCAATTTCTGCTTCAATATAATTTGTAATATCAATGTCTTCAGGTGTTTTGTTTTTAATAATTACTGGGATATTTGCACCAGTATCCAATAATAATTCAGACAAAAAGAGTTCATTTTTATTATTCATAACAAAACAAGATAAATAGGCCTTGCTTTTTCGCATTTCGATAGGTAGCTTTTTAAAACTAGTATTCATTTTTTTGGGTTTCTTATCATATAATTCAATTATTCTGTTTTTGTAATCTATATGTACATAATATTTCTCAAATATTTCGGCACCAAAAATACCATCTACATCTGTTCCTAAATATCGGTCAATAATTAAAGTGTCCTTACTTAAAATAAATATTGGAATATGTTCGCCTTTTAAATTTTCAATTTCTAAAGTGCCATCATTAATTTTCATAGTTTCAACAGAATCTTTGTATCCTAATCCTGAAAAATAGACCTTTTGTTTATATGGTATGTCAAATGAATCTAACCATTTTGGATGAATAATGATGGTGCTTTTACATCCAGAATCAAAAATAAATTTCAGCGTTTTTGTTTGATTGATTTGTACATCTACTAATAAAATATTGTTAAACACTTTAAAAGGAAAAGAAACTTTTGATTGTTTTGTTGTAAATGAATACAGTTTACTTTCTGCTTTTGTATGATTGCAAAAGAATGAAAAAAGTATAATAGTCAAAAATGTTAAGAATCTAATCACAACTAAATTTATAATAATTTTGTGAAGTAACCTTATTTTTGTTCCATGAATTACATTTCGGTTAATAACCTGTCTAAATATTACGGCGACAAACTCTTATTTGAAAACATCACTTTTTTTATTGATAAAGGACAAAAATTGGCATTGATTGCTAAAAATGGCTCAGGTAAATCTTCTTTAATCAAGATTATGCAAGGTTTAGAACCACCAGAAACTGGTGATGTAAAAATTCATAAAGATATTCGTGTTGGATTTTTATCGCAAGAACCAAATTTTGATTTGGAGAAAACCGTGTATCAAACTATTATGAATGCTGATAATCCTGTTTTGAAAGCAAGTTTGGATTATGAAAAAGCATTGGATGGTGAAGGCGATTTGCAAAATGCAATGGATAAGATGGACGAACTCGAAGCTTGGGACTACGAGCAGCAAATGAAACTCATTTTATCTAAATTTTTAATTCACGATTTCAATCAGCGCGTTGGCTCTATGTCTGGTGGACAACAAAAACGTTTGTCGTTGGCTATATTGTTGTTGCAGCAACCAGATTTATTTGTTTTAGATGAGCCAACGAATCACTTGGATATGGATATGATTGAATGGCTCGAAGAATATCTTTCTAAAAATAATATCACGTTGTTGATGATTACGCATGATCGTTATTTTTTAGAAAATATTTGTAATGAAATTTTGGAGTTAGATAATGGAATTTTATACAAACACAAAGGCAATTATTCAAAATATTTAGAGAACAAAGAATTGCGTGAAGAAAACGAACGTGTGAACGTAGAACGTGCACAAAATACATTTCGCAAAGAGTTGGAATGGATGCGCAGACAACCAAAAGCGCGGACAACGAAAGCACAATCGCGTGTAGATAATTTTGAAAATGTGAAAGCTGCTGCAACGGCAAAAGCGCAAGATAAAGCAGTTGAAATTGAAGTAAAAATGGCACGATTGGGTGGCAAAATTTTAGAGTTACATAACATATCAAAATCGTATAGTGAAAATGTGTTATTAAATAAATTTTCGCATAAATTTCAACGCGGCGAACGTGTTGGTATTGTTGGTAGAAATGGTTGTGGAAAGTCAACGTTGTTGAATATTATTATGGGTGACTTGCAGCAAGATGCTGGCAATCGTGTGCTTGGTGAAACCGTAGTTTTTGGTTATTATAATCAGAAAGGTTTGCAACTTAAACAAGATAAAATAGTAATTGATGTGATTAAAGATATTGCAGAATTTTTACCAGTTGGAAAAGGCACCATTTCTGCATCGCAATTGTTAGAACGATTTTTATTTATTCCATCGCAACAATATAATTTTGTCTCTACGTTAAGCGGTGGTGAACGAAGACGCTTGTATTTGTTGACGATTTTGATGAAGAATCCGAATTTTTTAATTTTGGACGAACCAACAAATGATTTAGATATTTTGACATTGCAAGTGCTCGAAGATTTCTTAATGGACTTCAAAGGTTGTTTAGTAATTGTGAGTCACGATAGATATTTTTTAGATAAACTAACCGATCATTTATTTGTGTTTGAAGGCAACGGAAAAGTGCGCGACTTTTTAGGAAATTATAACGAATATCGTTTGCAATTAAAAGAAGAAGCACGACAAATAAAGAGCGATGAACGAGCTGCAAATTCTGAAAATAAATCTATAAATATCGATGCTGCGCCAAAAAGAAAACTTTCTTATAAAGAACAAGAAGAGTTTAAAAAATTAGAAACTGATATTGAAAAATTAACGAAAGAGAAAAATGATTTGGCAGATAAATTATCTTCTGGAAGTTTGGAACATCAACAAATACAGACAATTTCATCTATGTTGGAAAAAATTATTGTCAGCTTAGATGAAAAAGAATTACGTTGGTTAGAATTAAGTGAATTTGCTTAATGTTATAAGTTATTTTATTCTACTCAATAAATACGGTTCATAATTTCCTGTTTTTACTTTTTGAAAGTCAAATTTTTCTGGAGACGAAATCCATGCTTTTAGTAAAGTGTCATTTTGTGTAAATCTTGAATGTAGAAGAGATGGTGTAACATAAATTATGTCAATTTTTGCGCTATCTATATACTTGCTAACGACTGTCGAACCACTTTTAAAAAAATCAATACTGTTCGATGTAAAATTCTTTGGAAGCATCGTGTTAATGTCTCCTTCAAAATCAAATACTTTTACAATTTCTGCAGGATATTTTTTTTGTAAATAATGAACTGTTGTTACATTACACAATGATTTTTCTTTACGTAATAAATCAAAATAATCAAAATTTGCTGCTGATGGTTTTGCAATAAACAACACAATTGCAACCATTGCGAAAAGTTTTAAATTTAATTTTATTTTTAAAATTGAATCAATAAATACAACCGTTAAGATTAAGTATAACGGAATTTGAAGAATTAAATAATGGTCTCTTGGATAGGCAATTATTGACGAAACTAAAGTTGGAATGCACCAAATAAATAAAATTTTTAATAAATCTTTGTTTGGATGAAATGCAGAAAAAATTGTTGACTTTTTAAATTGTTGAATAGATGCATTCTTTACTAAAATTAGAATAGTGATACCAACCAAAATTATGGATTGTATAGTTAGTTTCAGTTGAAAAATTGGTAAAACAAAAGAGATAATAATTTTAGAAATGGATTTTATATAATTGCCAATATTAGATAAAATGTGATGTCCAATATTAGAAAGAATAACACTTGTTGGTTTATGAATAAAATTATCTTGCAAATAGAAAACCCAATCAATCCAAAAAGGTTTGTCTGTTATGTTATTCCATCTGCAGTAATTAAGCGCAAAGTGCTGACCAAATGTAATCAGCATTCTGCCGTTTCCACCTGTTTTTGTTGGATTTCCGACTAGTTTCACTAAAATAAATAAACCAAAAATTCCTGATAAATATAAAGCAATTCTTTTTATAGGATATTGGTGTCTATATATAAATAAATGAATAATAGTGAAGCATGAAAATAATATATACGCTAAATAAAATTCAGGTCTGATGTAACTACACACAATCATTCCAACAATAATTGTCAGAAATTTTAAATAAACTGAATTTAAAAATCGTTTAGAAATAATAAGTGAAGTCAAAAATACAATCAAGCACCAATGCGAAACTTTTGGCCATATTGGCAAGTTAATATAAGAATACAAAAATAAAATACTTACAATAAATGAAAGCATTGGATTAATATTATTTACCATCAAAAAAATAAATAGTAGCAATGGTAACAACACACAAAGTACCTTTATATTTAAATAATAAAGTTCAATTTTATCTGTTGTAAAATAGGAAAGCAGTTTGTACCAAACATTATAAAATGGACCCCAATCTAAACTTGGTTGTTGCCATAATTGTAATCCTTTTTGCATATACAGACTTTCGTCCCAAAAAAGTATATCTGCGTATTTTTGAATATCATAAACGGTGTAAATTCCAATTATGATAATAAAAAGGCATCCAAATAATAAGAATTTATCAGCGAATGGTAAATTACTTTTTTCTTCACTAAAAGAAAAAAAGGAATAGATTTTATTTATAATATATTTCAAGCGCGTATTAATTGTTTAAAATAAATCTTGTTAATAAAGATAATAAATGCTTACCCATTTTATAAATAATTATTATGTAGAATATTTGCTCACAGATTTATAGAATTAATTACAAGCATCATTACATTCCTTTTTTATTGGATTTACAACTGTTTTTCCACTAATTGGATTGCCTTCTAAAACGCTAATTGTAAATTGACTGATTAATTCTATCATACCAGACAAACCCCAATTTGCAGTCAAATGTCCACCGTTGCACACATAATTAAATTTTATTTTATTTTTGGATTTAGCTGCATCATAAATAGCTTGGCTTCCATAAATTATTGGAAACGTAGCATTTTTATCATCACATTTCATAGCTGTGCTTGTATTAATATCAATCAATCTATCGCAATTTCCTTGAAACAAACAGATTGGTGTGTTTGTCGTTTTATCTAATAGTTTTTTATCCGTTATAGCACCAGCCAATGAAATAACACCAGCTACTTTACTATCAAATTGTAGATTATCTTTCATCGCATCTAAACTGCCATTGATATCTTTTAACTGTGTTGCAGGAATATCTTTATCATCTAGAAATACAGTGTTTAAAGCAGTTAAAGCACCAGCACTATTTCCAGATATAAAAATTTTATTTGGGTCAATTCCTAAGCGATCTGCATTTGCTTTTATGTATCGAATTGCTGAACGCGCATCTTGTGTGGCACGTAAACTTGCTTCATAAAATCCAGTTAAAAAATCACCTAGGCACAACACAAATAAATTGCCTTCTGGAAATCCTAATCTATAATCAATCAACGAAACTACATAACCTTTTTGCGCCATTCCTTTTCCAATTTCCTGTGAACAATCATCACCTTTGTCAACAAATCCACCACCAAACATAAAAATAATACAAGGTCGTTTTTTCTCAGGATCGTTTTTTGGTGTAACTAAATCCATCACTAAATTTTGTGTTCCACCATTCCATTTTGGTGCATTCTTTTTATAGACTTCTGTAGTAATTCCAAAATCAGAAAAAATATAATCTTTATAACGTTGTCCAAAACTATTTACGGTTGTTTGCATTACTTCACCAGGTGAATATCCACCAACTGGAATTCTGTCTTTATTGTCTGGAAATGTCAATGTATAGGCACGTTTTGGTGCATTGCCTAAATCTTTTTGTGTAGTTGTATTTTTTACTTGAGTATCTTTTGCAGCCTGAAAAAGTGCATTACAACTGCTCATTAAAACAGCTGAAATTAGTAAACATAAAATGTGAAAATTATTCTTTTGCATATCTAAATTATTGCACAAAGATATTCAAAAATTAAGCTAGAAAATTACTTCTTTTTATGGAGTAATTTTTGATTAGTGATTTAGAAATTACAGTTGATTAAATATCGTTTTGAATGACAGCAACATCTTCTTTTGTCAAAAATGTTTCGCTTCTATAATATAAATAACATAAGAAAATACTAACTGCACACAAAATATGCCACAACGCATGACCTTGAAATACACTTGTTGGCGCACATAATTTATTGGTGATATCTAATATCCAAATGGTAGCTGCTATCATTAATGTTACAAAAGCGGCTTTTAAAAAACCGATGAATGAAATGGTATTTTTTACTTTGTGGATCAATAAAAAATTAGTTAAGAAAAACGATAATGTAAGTGCTGGAAATAAAATATTAATTGGTGCTTGCCATAAAAAGAAGTAAAATATCAACTGTAAAATTATTGCACAAACAATAAAAAATTTATTGGATATAAACGTGTTTCCATTAAATTTTAAAATTGGAAATAGTTTGAAAAGATTGTAAGCAAGAAATGAAATTAATAAAAAATACATACCTGTTTGGTCCATTCTTTGAAAAGGTAATGTAAGAGTACCATGATATAAAAAACTACCAAAACCCATGTATAATGTTGAGAATCCAATTAAATAGGTAAAGCCAGGAAATTTAGCTAATAGATTGTCAACACTTACGCGTTCATAATAATTGTGGTCGTTTCTTGCAATGCTTAAAAATATCCAACCAACGATAATGAAACCTAAATTTGACCAAGTATTTGCTGGCTGTACAATTAATTGTTCACGATTCATTTCACAAAAATCGCGTGCATTACCAACTGCTTGTTGCCATGTATTCCAAGGAAAAACATATTGATTTAATTTGTAAAATACAAATAGGATTGCTCCAAATAATAATGTGCCAAATACTGGCCACGAAAATACTCTTGGACGATGATTGTATAAATTTAAATCATCTTTTATTTTATCGAAATCTAAAACAGGCATTCACTTTTTTTGAACTCCAAATATAACTATCGATATAAATTTATTTAGTTGAATCTTGTTAAATAACGTATAAAAAAATGGTTTGTAAAATACAAACCATTTTTTTTATGTTTAAATAAATAAATTACTTAAAAAACTCTATTTGTGTTACATCATTTAAGATAAAACCATCGGTTGAAAAAAATGAAACTTCTGGTTTGCCTTTTTTAATGTCTGTAGTTTTTAAATGAACTTTGTTGCCATCTTTTGTTTTGTAATCACCTTCAATTACGCAACCAGCAACATCAATTCCTGCGGTTTTAAATGGAACAGGTTTACCTTTCATGCCTGCGGTCATATACGCTAATGATTCTGATACATTAATGTTAATATCTTTTGTTAGCCAAAATTCACCAGTTGTACTATCACTTGTAAGTATAGTATAAGATTCGCAATTGTAACCATCGATTTTTTTCTTTTCACCAGTCTTAGTAATTTTTGCTTCAACTGGTTTTTCTAAAGAAGTATTCACTATTGTAACTTTCGGCATTCTCATTATCATACCTTTTTTAGAATTTCTTTTCATATCTGTAATCATCATTGTCATCGTATTTTCTTTCACATCAAAAAGACTACGCAATTGCGATTCATTATCTTTTTGAAAAGAAGGAATCATGGCCATTTTAAAACCATCAAAAGCATATTTTACAACACCATTTGTTTTCTTTCCGCTCACATCAACCAAGTCATATTTCATTGTGTAACTGCCTAAAAAAGTAAAAGGTTTTGCATTTGGATTTGTTGTACCTTTTTCAACTTTTATTTCATTTTTTTTATAGTTTATAGTTGTTGGTTTTGGCTCAGCTTTTGATGCAGGTTTTGTTGTAGTTTTGGTAGTTGATTTTGTGGTAGTGGTTGATGTAGTTTTCTGTTTTGTCGCACTACTTTGAGCAAAAGAAATGAGACCACAAAATAATAAGATAGTTATGAAAGAAAATGTTTTAGTCGACATATAAATGTGTTTGTATAAAAGTAGGAAATTTGTAGGACAATTCTAAAAAGTTGCATTCTTTTTATCATTTTTTAAGATAATCAGAAAAGGAATGAAGCAAATAAAATCCATCAGATTAATTCGCATTAAAATAAATGTTGATATAATAAACACAATTAAAACAAACAATAAAATAAAATCGAATTTTTTGGTAAAAAATCCTATAATAAAAATAAATTCCATTAGAAAAAAACTGTACCAACAGATAGTTGTAAGAGTGGTATGCTGAATTAGAAATGTTGAAATTCGATAAGTGAAATTTGTTGGATTTAATATGGATAAATCTAAATGTTGGTTTTCTAAAATATGCACTAATTGATTTGGATGAAAAAGTCCACCATTTATAATCTTGAAAATTGATGCAGAAACCAATACAAATAAGAAATAATATCGAACAGCTTGCCAAACTAAATCAAATAATTTATCGAAACAAAAAGGCAAAATCAACATCGGAAAAAATATGCACGACTTTGTGTGCGTGCATGCATACACATTAAATGTAACAATGTGAATGATTGCAATCAACAATAGAATTCTAAAACTCCATTTTTGCTTTGTGATAAAACTGAATATTGTAAACAAAACTAAAAGTGCATCAAAAATTATTGGAAAGCGCATAATAGTTTGTGGAATTCGCAATATGCAAAATAGCCAATAGGTATTGTCAATACCAGTATTTATTAGCGTTGGCTGTTGTAATTGAAATAAAAAATGACCTTGATAAAACCAATAAACGAAGTAGAATAAAACTATTCCAAATGCAATGCTATGATATGATTTTTGATTAAATAGCATCTTCTGATAGAATTAAAATGGAATCTATTTTTGATTTATTTTGAAAATTGTAGGTGTTTTTATAAACTGAAAAATCTATGTTTGATTGAATGCAATATCTATTTAACCAATTGTCAAATTCATAAATTGCTGCTTCGTTATTCGACAAACCATTTTTTATAAATTGATAATTTGTTGTTGAAATTTTATTCTTAAATCGATGTTCAATTAGAGTTTCATAAATTGATTTTGGAAATTCTTTTTTGGCAGTTGAATAAGTTTGAATAGAATTTAAAATCGTATTTTCTTGTGTGTTTTTAAAAGAAGTGTAATCAACTGATTTTCCATTTGCTTTTATTTCATAAATAGAGAAAGTAGTAGGTTTTTCTATTGGTCTGGAATACATGTCAAAAATAAAAAAAGGAAAATTTTGTATTCGTTTTGCAATAAAAAATACTTGAAAAAAAATAAAAATAATTATTCCGATAAAAAGCGCTTTACTTTCTTTCCAGACTTTTATCAGATAAATAGAATGCATTTAAAAGACTGCTTTTGTAAAAAAATGATAACTCATCATTACTACTAAAATTATTTTGATACCACTTGTCAATAGAAAACCAACAAACGAACCAAATCCAGATTTTATGGACGTATTGAAATCTTGACCTGCAATTAATTCGCCAATCATCGCACCTAAAAAAGGGCAAATAATTATAGAAATTCCACCAAATGGTGATAAAAATATTCCAACCAAAATGCCAATAAAACTTCCACGAATACCAGCTTTTGTGCCACCAAATTTTTTCGTGCCCCAAATTGGAATGAAATTATCTACTATTGCAAAAATACTTACTAAAACACCATAAACTATTAATACAGTTTGTGAAATTTCACCATGGTTTTCCATGCCCAAATAGGTGAGTATCAGTGCGCCATACGCAATGATCGTGCCTGGCAAAGGTGGCAACACGCAACTCACCAAACCAATTACCAATAAAATAATTCCTAACGTGATAACTAAACTTGCTTCCATTTTTTTCTAATTGTTTATTCAGGTATTATAAATTTGATTAGTTTCGCTTCTATTAAATTCGCTGGATTATTTGGGTCACGAACATTTATATTTTCGATTGTGAAGTTCTGATTACATAAATTTTCAATTTTCTTTATGCTTTCAGTAGGAAATGAATTATATTTTTCTGTTGGTATTAAAGAAACCAGCTCAAATTTATTGTTGGTTGCTACGTGCAAATAATTGAAAACTCTTCTTGGGTTTTGTATTTGCCACATTCCTCTAATTCTCAAATTTGTAATTCCTAATGGATCAACTCTATTAACTCGACCTAATTCTTTTGTTTCTTCTAATTCAACATTTGGAATTTCAATTATTCCGTCAGTAATTTTCCCCATTGGTGCAATAGAAAAAAAGGAAGTACGTGAACTTGCTAAAAAAAGCAATCTTCCTGTGGCAACGAAAAAAGATAGTCAGGGTCTTTGCTTTGTTGGCACGATTGATGTGAAGACTCTTCTTAAACAATACATTGAGGAGAAAAAAGGTGATGTTTTAAATATGGAATACTTTGGTGATGCAAATTCTCAATGGGCATATGGCGGAAACCAATATGGATGACCCGACGCTGGGTAATTTTACCGGCGGCGGTCTGACGGCGTCAGAGCTCAGCACGAT
>CALLKF010000178.1 GCA_938008535.1 uncultured Saprospirales bacterium
TGATAATTTTTTTTTGCTAAGATTTATTTATCCTTTTTTGCAATTATTTTAAATCTTCGACTTGGAATAAAATGTTGTTTTTTGATTTCTGCTTCTGTAAATTTTTCAGGATGAAAACCAGTTTCTGTATTCCTATCTTGTTTTGGTTTTAAAAATTCTGTTGCTAATTCACTAAATTTTTGTTGCAATGCATTTAAACTCCATTGTCCAAAAACATTGTGTCCTGCTTCGTACAATTGCAATTGATATTCTTCGTTTGTAGTAATGTAACCATTGTATTCATTGGCATAAGGACACAAAATCACAAATTCAATTCCTTTTGGTTTTAATGAGTCTTCTAAAGTTTTTTTCAATCTCCAACTAGCTACAGTGGTTATTTCAAATGGAAATGCACAAATACCAATCGTTCCGATTTTCAGAATTTGCAAAGTCAGCACTTGTGGTGTCCATGGATTTTCAGAACTAAAACCACCTTGTTTTGCCATGCGTTTTATGTTCAAAATAGTTTCATCTATAAATGCAGGCAAAGGCAATTTATCAGCATCAAAATTTCCTAAAAATTTTCGTTCTCCGCTGGCAACACCAATATCTTTTACCGATTGAGCTTTATTTTTTCGTTGAATAAATTCAGCAACTGGACCACCTATTTTTAAGGCATCTTCTAGTTCTTTTTTTCTGGTTCGCTTTGCAATTCCTTTGGCTATAGTTCCTAAAAATAAAGGCAATCCAGGTCCATCCATTTGCGAACCTTCTAAAAATGTAACACCCATACAAGATGGACTTGTAACGCAACCAGCTAAATCGTTTGTGAATTTTGGATCAATATCAATGTTTCCAAAATCAACATACATCGAAATAAAATCAATTTCTTCATTTTTAGTTGAATCTAAAGATGATTCTATAATTTCTTTTGCTTTTTCAAATTGCAAGTTTCCATTAAATTTCGCACTCTTTAAGTCATCCGAAAAATAACCTTCCCATTTTCCGCGAGTTGCGGGCAATTTTTTATTGTATTTCACACGTGCTGACACATCACCACAAGCACCTTGTGCAAAAGCTGCGATATAATTTTCACTCTTATCATTAAATTCATTTTCTAAAAAAGTTGCTGCAAAACCTTTGTTATCTGAACATAGTTTCAAATAATTATTTGGCAAATTAGAAGTATGCACAGCGAACCAATTAATAGAACCAAGCGCACGACCTTTTGCAGAAATAAAATGAAGTAAAGTCATTTCTCTGTCAACTGCTAAATGTCGATTTTCATGCGTGATTTTTTCTACTTCAGGATTTGAATTAAATGCATCAATCACACGATTAAAACTAACTGGAATATCAGCAGCAAATGCATTTTTGCCAATTTGAATAGTTCCTTTTTCTTTTCTTTTTTCTGCTTCTAAAATAGATTCAACAATTCCATGTACAATTTTATCATATACACCTTGATGAAAACCAGGTGTTGACATATTGTATATAATGTGATGTGAAAATCCACTTGGTCCGCAATGTGTATGTTGTGCAGAAATCAATAAATTGCTGGCGTTGTAGTTTAAATCTGAATGATGTTTGTGTAAATAATGAATTACGCCAGTTTTTATAGAAGGTGTTATAAAACCCAATTCGCAATTTACAAAACACACTTTTTTACTTTTATCTAGCTGTTCTACGATGAAAGCGCGTGCATATAAAGGCGTTTCAATGGCTGTCATATAATGTTGTGGCAAACCATAACCTAATAAACCGACACCTTTAAAAAATGCAGTGATGTCACCTTTTCCAATTCCAATTAAAAACATTTTGTAAATTTGTAACAAAATACAAATTCATACTAACAAATTAATACTTTTACACTAAAATGATAGTAGTACGTTTAATGGGTGGCCTAGGCAATCAATTGTTTCAATATGCAGCGGCGAAACAGTTGAGTATTTTAAATAATGCTGAATTGTATTTTGACACTAGTTTTTTTAGTACAAAGCCAATAGATAATATTCAACGCAAATTTGAATTAGATGTTTTTAATATTGATTATAAAATTGCCACTGATGAAATGTTGCATCATTTTCACGGTACTGAATTTAATAATACTGAATTAGTTTTAACGAAATTACTTTCTTTCGGAAAATTCAAAAAATATAAATTTAGCAAGTACGGTTTTGATGAGCATTTCTTGGATCTGAAAGGCAATTATTATCTACGAGGTTTCTTTCAATCAGAAAAATATTTTTCAACAATAAAAAATATTATTCGAGAAGAGTTGATGATTGAAGATAAGCATTTACCACTGGATACTGAGTTGGTAAATAGAATAAAAAATTCAGAAAATTCGGTTTCTATACATATTCGTCGGGGTGATTATATACGCAATTTAACATCAATGGATGCACATGGAATTTGTTCTAAAGATTACTATGTAAAATCTATTAAACTAATCAGAGAAAAATTAGGAACAGACGATATTCATTTTTATATTTTTACGGATGATGCAAACTGGGTTCGAAATGAAATGAACTGGAATATTGACTGCACGTTGATATCAGATAAAAAACCAATAGAAGATTTTTATTTAATGAGTTTGTGCAAACATAATATAATTGCCAACAGCACCTTTAGTTGGTGGGCTGCATGGCTAAATAAGAATGAGAATAAATCTATCATTTTACCAAAACAATGGACAAACATTTTAAAAACTGAAATGATAGATTTAGTACCAATGAATTGGATATTAAAATAATATATTAACTAGAATGGACATTGTTATAGTAAGACTAATGGGTGGCTTAGGCAATCAGATGTTTCAATATGCATTTGCAAGAAATATTGCCAATAAAAACAAAGCAAGTCTTTTCTTTGATACTACTTTCTTGGATTCAAATATTGAAGGAATTGTAAAGCGTAATTTTGACTTAGATATTTTTGGAATACAAAAATATAATATCAATGAAAAAGAGTTACTAAATTACTATAGATATGGTAATAATTTGCAAGATAAGATATTTAACTTTTACAATAAGAATATTAAAAATAAAATAATATACAATGAAAGTCCGCATGACTTT
>CALLKF010000179.1 GCA_938008535.1 uncultured Saprospirales bacterium
ACGCTCTTCCGATCTTTTAAATCATATGAGAAGCCAATATTTTCGTACCATTTTCTTTTTGTTGCAGCTACCTTTTTCTGAAATGGATTGATTCTGGAAATGTTAAACACAAATTGTGGCAATGCTAAAGTAATTTGTTTGCTTTGAGTATTTTGTGACAAAGACGTTGCAATAGATAATCGATATGGTTTATTGGGCCACCATTTACTATAATTTATGCTAGATGAAAACTGAGATTGTAAAACACTTTTTGGATCTCTTGAATTTAAATACTGATAGGTTTTACTACTTGCAATATTTACGTTGATATTAAAACTACTATTGTACATTCTTTTTGGATCGATATTCATTTGCCAGCGAATACCAAAATTTATGGGTGCTTTCAATCTCTTTGGATTAAAACGTTCAAATTCTAAACCACCACGTTGCTGACTGATATCAAAATTTAAACTACCAGCATGTTTATACAATACTTTGTAATTGAAATTGGTATGCAATGCCCAACTTCCAAGTGTATAAATATCAGCAGTTGTTTGAATATCCATTTTATCATTAATATGATAATAATAACCGAGTCCACTCACAAAAAATCCTAAACTTTGTCCATCACCATAAGTTGGCATCAACAATCCAGTACCTTTAGATTTAATAGAAGGTAAAATAGCAAAAGGCAAAAACAATGGTGTGCGAACGCCTTCAATAACTACGTTTGCTGGCTTTCCAACCATTATTTTATCTTTTATTACTTTGGCTTTGTTTAGCTCAATGTAAAAGTGTGGATCATCCAAATCGCAAGTAGTATAGCGCGCTCCTTTAATATACATTGTATTGGTGTCAATAACTTTTACTTGCATACCATGCAAATAGCCATCCATTTCTTTGGTTACCAAACCAACGCTTTTTCCTTTTTTAGTATTGAAATTAAATTTTGCTTCGTAAGCAACATACTCACCAGAACCATCTTTAAATTCAATACGTTTCAGCTCACCACTGCTATCTGGTGTTGCTTTTGCATACACTTCACTGCTGTCCCAATTAAACTTTATAAAACCACCTTTCATATCAAATTCCTGGTAGATAATATTAGCATTTCCATATAAATACACCGTACTATTCGGAATATCATAAATAATTGAATCTTGTGCTTTGTACTTTACAATATCATCTAAATCACCATCATTTACTTTGTATTTTTTTACATCAACATTTGTGGAATTTTTAGCAATTGAATCAGGTACAGTATTTGTTACATTTGTTTGAGTACTATCGTTAGCAATGTTAGATGAACTTTTATCTAACAAATCATTCATTACTTTTATTGGCTTCGGTTTTCTAATTTGAGAAAATACCGTTGGCATCATAAAAATAATGATGATAAAAATGATGATTCTATTATGTTTAAAAAAACGGTTCAACTATACAATATTAATTTCATTAAAGAGTTTCAAATTTATGCTTCAGACGTCAAAAATACAGATTGCTTTTTTAATATTCTTATTATCAATACACACAATTGTGTATCCAACGTCAAAAACTGTTGGAAATTATAAAATAAAGACAATTGTGTTAGATGCAGGACACGGTGGACACGATGGTGGTTGCAATGGTTCGCTTCATTCTCACGAAAAAGATGTTACATTAAAAGTAGTTCTGGCACTAGGAAAATATATTGAAGAAAAATATCCTGATATTAAAGTTTTATACACTCGTAAAACAGATGTTTTTATCACTTTGCAAGACAGAGCATTGCTCGCAAATAACAATAATGCTGATTTATTTATTAGTGTGCACTGTAACTCAGGTCCAAGTAAAGCCATTGGTGTTGAAACATTTTTAATGGGTTTGCATGTATCACAAGCTAATTTAGATGTTGCCAAACGCGAAAATGCAGTTATTAAACTAGAAGATAATTACCAAAAAACGTATGATGGCTTCGACCCAGATTCACCAGAATCAATGATTGCGCTTTCATTGGCACAAAATGCAAATATTGAACAAAGCTCTTTGCTAGCAGCAAAAGTACAAAATCGTTTAACCAATAACCTAAAACGGTTTGATCGTGGTGTGAAACAAGCTGGATTTTGGGTATTGTATAGAACTACTTGTCCATCGATTTTGATAGAAACTGGATTTTTAACCAATCCATCTGAAGAAAAATATTTAACATCTAATGATGGTCAAGATGAATTGGCATCAGCAATTTTCAATGCATTTGAAGATTACAAAAACACGATTGAAAAAGGAACAAGCTCTATCAATCCACCAGTTATTATTAATGAAGATTCAAATCCAACAACTACTTCAACACCAATTGTAACACCTGTAAAAACAACTAGTTCTTCACCCAAAACAAGCACCGATAAAGATAACGACGACTCAGAAAACACACCCAAAAACAATACAAAACCAACAAAGGGAATTGTTTACAAAGTGCAAATAAAAGCTGATAAAAAAATTCCAGCAAAAGCAGATAAAGTATATAAACAATTTAAGGACATTGGTTTTGAAAAAGCAAAAGGTGTCGTAAAATACGTTTGCGGTCCGTATTCTGATTATTCAACTGCACTCGCAAACACCAAAAAAGCGAAGAAAAATGGATATAAAGACGCCTTTGTAGTAGTCTATAAAAATGGAGATCGATTAACATTTGATGAAGCGAAAAAATATTTTAAATAATTTTTACTTTTTCTAGTTATATTTGGTGATTATAAAAATTTATTCCATTGAACAATAAAAACGAAATATTAGTTGGTGCACTTACATTATTTGGTATTGTACTATTTATCTTGGGCTTTAAATTCCTGCAAGGTGACGACATTTTTACTAGAAGTAAATTTGTCAATATCGTTGCAGATAGAGTTGATGGAATTGCGCCGTCAAGCCCAGTTTTAGAAAACGGTGTACCTATTGGTCGTGTAGATAATATTGAACTTTCAACCAATCCTAAATATTTAAACAAAGCAATTTTAACTTTAAAACTAGAAAAAGGTGTAATCATTCCAAATGATAGCAAGTTTGTTATTTATGGATTAGATATGCTTGGAAAAATGGGTGTTGGTTTATCGCGTGGAACTGCAACTAGCAAAGCAGCAACCGAAATGGATACCATGGAATGCTTAGTAAAAGGAAATTCTATAGATCAAGGTGTAGATTTAGTTAAACAACTTAAACCAAAAATTGACAGTGTTTTAGGTTCTGTTTATGGATTGGCAAATAATTTAAACACTCAATTAGGTACTGGTGACAACGCTTTAATTAAAAAAGCTGTTTCAGACTTAAGTACGACTATGCAATCTATTAATCGTTTAGCTGGAAATGCAGATAAAATGATTGTTGGCTTAAACGGTACTTTAACTGAAAACAAAGGTAATATTGATGGAATTCTAAAAAATGTAAGTCAATTAACCGGAAAGTTAAATGGTGAAACTGGTAAAATTGATTCTATTTTAACCAACTTTAAAACATTATCGAGCAAGTTAGCTGCATTAGAACTAGCTTCTACTGTCGAATCTGCAAAAGGCACTTTAGATGAATTGAAAAAAACATTGAAATTAGTAACCGAAGGCGATGGCAGCGTAGCAAAATTATTAAAAGACGATGGTTTGTATAAAGACTTAACCAAAGCTGTAAATGCTTTCGGCTCTGTTATGACTGATTTACAAGCGCATCCTAAAAAATACATTAACCTTGCTATTTTTGATAAAAGCAAATCATATACCGTTGCAGATACTACTTTGGAACAATTCTTAAAAAACAATCCGAAGGCAGCAAAAGCAGCAAAAGTAATAAAATAGCAACTTGTTGTCAGTAATGATTAGTTTGTTGTAAATAATTTATTACTACTTTCACACTTCATTGAAAACTACCAATGCATATCAACATTTCAATTTACAAACTACTTTAAAGGTTTGTATTTTGTTTTGTTTTATGTTCTTCTTTTATGTTGGCAATGCTCAACAATTACTTTATTTTCCAAAAGTAAAGAAAGACACCACAACTAAAAAGAAAATCCAAATTGCTCAGACGGATTCTCTCCTTTTTCAAACTCAAGAATTAGGAAAATTCAGGAAATTAATTGGAAAAGTTATTTTAAAACACGAAGACGCAACTATGTATTGCGATAGTGCAATTATTGATATTGATGCCAATTACATGACTGCGTTTGGCAATCAAGTACATATAAAAAAAGCAGATAGTATTGATGTTTGGGGCAACTTCCTAGAATATTTCGGTGATCAAAAACAAGCGCGCTTAACTGGCTTGTGCAGTATGCGCGACAAAACGATGATATTAACTACACCAGAACTTAATTACAATACTGGAACCGATATTGGTAACTATATGAGTGGTGGTCGCGTAGTGAATAAAGAAACTACAATTACCAGTGCCATTGGTTATTATTTTCATCAACAAAGTGAAGCCGTTTTTTATGGTGATGTTGTGCTAAAATCTCCTGACAGAACTATTTACGCTGATTCACTTCGATACAATACTGAAAAGGAAATTGCTTATTTTATCTGTAAAACAAAAATTATAGATAATAAAGACAGTAGTGTTATTGAAACTGAAGAAGGTTATTACGATACGAAAAAAGAGAAAGCATATTTTGGAAAAAATGCCGTGATTCATAAAGATGATGCGTATGTTAAAGCAAATTCAATTGATTATGATAACAACACAAAAATCTCCATCGCACAAGGAAATGTAGTGTTTAGCGATAGTGTTCAACGGACTACCATTTTAAGTAATTACATCTACTCTAATGAAGACAGCTCTTTTTTGTTAGCGTATAAAGATCCATTAATGATTACTATTTCAGAAGATAAAGCAGACACAATGTATTTAAGTGCTGATACTTTAATGAGTTATAAAATCGCTGTTTTAGATACTGTTTATACTTACGACACCATTGTAAAAGATTCAATAATTAATATGGAATTGGTAACCGATTCTGTTAAAATTGTGAAAGCATATTACAATATGAAAATGATTCAAGGTGAAATGAGCGCCAATGCTGATTCCTTGTTTTATTCAGAAATTGATTCTACGTTTAAACTCTACAAAAATCCAATTCTTTGGATGGATTCCACGCAAATTACTGGCGATTCTATTTTCTTATTTACTCAAAATAATGAAATAAACAGAGTTGATGTTTACAACAATGCATTTATAGCTAATATACAAGACGAAGAAATTTTCAATCAAATCAAAGGGAAATTTATTCAAGCTTTTATAGAAGATAAGAAAATAAATAAAGTAGAAGTTGATGGAAATGCTGAAAGTATTTATTTTATAAAAGACAAAAAAGAGAATGCGTATGATGGTGCCAACAAATCGACATCAGGTTATATTACTGTGAGTTTTTTGGAAGGTGATGTAAATAGAATTAAACTGACTGCTTCACCTGAAGCTGAATTTACACCTATGAAAAAACTCAATCCTGAAACGTTTAGACTAACTGGATTTGTTTGGTATTGGAACAAAAAACCGCTTACCCTTTATGATGTTATTCGCGACCGAAGTCAGTATGATAAATATATTGCAGATCAACCTAAAAAACCGGTTGTGGAAGTGAAAGAAGAAGAAAAGAAAACGGAAGAATAAATCATTCTCACTTTTATTGGTAAACATCAATCGTATTTTAAAACCACTTAAGGCACGAAAGAAACAAAGAAAAATTTAAAGGTATTTATCAATGATAGTTAGAAAGTTTAAGATTTCTTCTCTTCTTAGATTTTGTGTTCTTCTATTAAACCTTCAGTTTCTTATGTGCCTTAAGTGGTAAAAGAATTGTGATAAAAATCAAACTAAAAAAGGAATCACTGCTTTTCTATTTTTTGGATAATCCGGAAAATGTTGCAAATACCATTTATGATGCGAAATAGCGCGTGGCAATAAATTACAAATTGTCCAAACGGCGAAGCTCAACGCAGGCAAATGTTGCACCATCAAAGCAAACCCAATCCACTCTATCATTTCACCAAATAAATTCGGACAAGATATTTTGTTAAACAAAAAACCAGTTGGAATGGAATAGTCCATTTGTCCAGGTTTGCGCAAATTAATTAAGATGGAATCCGAATAATTATTAATAATCATTCCAACTAAAAATAAAAAAAGTCCAATAATAAAGATTGGTGTAGAAAAAACAGTGGTTGCATAATTTGCGAAATTCAAGAAGAAATATCCATTCAAGAATGCATTTATGTAATTGAAGAAAATGGCAGAAAACACAATTGAAATAGGCATTTTCTTATTGGCTGTTTTGGTGCGCAATGGAAAAATTATTGCACGATTAAAGTAATGCAATATCCAACAACTCATTAAGAATATAGAAACATTATTGTTGTTTTCAATGTATGTTTTGTAGCAGAAAAATAGCATTATTAATAACGAAGGAATTTCCATTAAGAACCAACCTAATTTATTAGGTATAAGAAAACCCCAATTTTTGCTGGTATGTCTGCCATAAGGTGCAGTTATTTTTAATTGAATCGGTAATAATAGTAAGGCAACAATTATCCAAATAATGGAAATTAAATTGATGTTTGCTAAAGTCATGTTGTAAAATACAGCTAAATAGAATACTGCATTTCATTACAAATGGTGATTTTTAAAAGTTACATTTTAAACGCTAAGTACGCAAAGCATAAACGCATAGAATGCAAAGATTTAAAGAAAAAAAATTAAGAATGGAAGATAAAAATCACGTTAATCATATAATCAAGCAAATCATGACTCAGGCAATTTTTAAAAATCAACCTTCAATGTATTGCTTTGTAAATAAGTAAGATTCGTAACTGCGCCAACTGGTGGACGACTATCGTAATTCATTCTGAAATTGATGGCAAACGTAATGTTTTTATGAAACCTAATATTCATCGAGTTGTCTGTAGAAATTCTGTAATCTTTTATTTGTGTAACGTTTGGCTGATAATATGTAGTGCTAATAAATTCAAGTTGTTTAAACGGACGCAAGCTAAAACTCAAGTAACCACTAAACCGAACCTGATCTAATTTTTCAGTTCTTTTTATGTTTACTTCATGCTCATACATATAAAGCGCGCCAATGTAAGTTTTAAATTTTTCTTTTTGAACCACTTTAAATCTTGGTCCGGTGCCAATTAAAAAACGCATGCGCAAACCATTGGCTTTGTTGAATTGCACTTGTGTAAATGCTTCCCAACGAACCCAGTTTTTTTTCAGTTTATAATTATATCGAAAATGCAAAAACCCAGCATTTACAAGGTCTTCGGCTTTAGTTTTTAATAAATCAACACTACCAAGCAACAAGTACAAATGCTTTTTGGATTTGTATTGAACATGCGCCGAAGTAGAAAATACAAAGTACGTTTTGGTTTGTTTTCCAATGGCTAAACCAACATCTAAGTTGCCTTTCCAGCCAGTGGTGTCGGTTTGGTAGCGTTCTCTTTCTATGTTTACTATTTGCGAGAATGCAGTAACTAAAATGAAGTTAAATACAATAAATGGAATGAGTTTTTTCATTCGTTATGGTTTGAAAAAACAAGATACATTTTTTTAACCACTTAAGAAACATAAGATTTAAAATTCTATTATCAGATGAAATCAAAAGACATTAATAGTAAAAAACGAAGAAAACTTAGCTTTCTACCTATTCTGATTTTGTCTTTATCAGCTTTAAACATTGCTACAGTTCCTTAAGTTTCTTAAGTGGTAAAATTTCTATTAGATAGAAAGTTTCTCTGGATAAATTCCTTCTTTTATTTTATTTCTAAGTGCAGTAATCACCAACTCTTTTTCTTCTGAATAGGTAACGCCACACCAGTCTTTTCCATCTGGTAAGAGTTGTACTTTTATTTTTCCTTCGTTCATCATTTTAGACACCACTGTTGGAATTAAAAACTCAGCTTTGGGCTCGTTTTTATTGGCTTCGTAGAAAGTATTCCATTGATTTTCCAACTCATCAAACAAGAAGCAAGTGAAACCCCAAAAATTCATGGAAGCAAAACTATTGAATGGAATTTGCGTGTAAGATTGATCATCGTTTTCATTACGCAAAACGTTGTCAAAGAAATCAATTTTTGTCAACTCTGTAATGGATTCCAGTTCGTTGTTTTCATTGAGTTTGCAAACACCACGCGAAACGGTTCCGATATCAGACAAGGTATTTTCTAACGGATAACCAACTAAAGAAAATTTGTTTTCGTTGTTGTCTAATTTAGATAAGAAGTTGTGCATGGAAACGTATGCTTCTCTGCCATAAAAATCATCTGCATTGATACAAACAAACGGATTTTTTATAAACTCTTTCGTTGCTAAAATTGCCTGACCAGTGCCCCAAGGTTTGGTGCGTTCCGGATTGGCATTTGCCGGTGGCTGTTGTATGGCATATTGCACTTTTACTTTGCCTTGCCAGATTTCCTGCATGTGCGCATCCATCAAATCCACCAAATCTTTTCTGGTAATAATGACTACATCTGAAAAACCTGCTGTGATGGCATCGTAGATGGCGTAATCCATCAGCCACTCTCCGCTTGGACCAAAACTGTCCGCTTGTTTCACGCCGCCATATCTGCTGCCAATACCAGCAGCCATAATTACTAAAGTTGTATTACTCATAGCGCAAAGATAAAGTAAAGTTTGATTTTTTTGAATGAATGATTTGATAAAATAATTTGCAAGAAAAGAAGTTTTCTACAACTCGTCGGCTTTGTGTTTTTGGTTGGATGAAATATTTTCGACGTTCCATTCAATCTTTTTCACAAAGTCATGTTTTCTGACTGCGCAATCTGTTTTGGTGCATACTTTACACGAGAAATCTAAGCAGCCATCGGTATGCACAAATAACTCCACGCTATCGCCAAAATTTTCTCTGACAATATCTTCTAATGCTTTTACTTCATCGTGTCCCTGATGTATATTTAGATACCATGGAATGGTGATGTGGCAATCTAAATGAATGACGCTGCCATATTTTATGATGCGCAGATTGTGCAAATCAATCCAGTTGGCTCTGCGTTTTTCATTTAACACTTTAATTACTTTTTCTAATAATTCATTATCGGCTTCGTCCATGATGCCAGCAATAGAACTGCGTAAGATTTTATAACCAGCTACTACTATGATAAAGGCAAAAACTAATGCCACTGCACTATCTATCCAAGAAAAACCTAAGAAATATAAGAGCACCAAACCGACCAATACGCCAATGGTTGCGTAGGTATCTGACTGCATGTGTTTGCCTGCTGCAATTAATGGCAATGAATTATTTTGTGTGCCGCGTTTTACAGAGTAAAAGCCAACAATATAATTGATTATTGCGGTTACCAACACTAACAAAATTCCATAATCGAGTTTCTCGATGGTGTGTGGATGTTTTAAATTTTTGATGGCTTCGTACACAATTATAAACGCGGAAACAATCATGAGTGTGCCTTCGACCGCTGCCGAAATAAACTCTGCGCGGCCATGACCATAAGGATGATCTTCATCGCGCGGTTTGGAAGAAAGGTATAAACTGTACAAACCAACAAAGCCAGCAATAACATTAATGGTGTACTCTAAGGCATCGGTTAGGATAGCTACGGAATTGGTTAAATACCATGCAACAATTTTAATGATAAACAACACCACAATAACTGCGGTGAGTTTTTTTTGTATCGCAAAATTCTTTTCGGCAACAGACATGGTTCTTTTGATTCTGTTCCAAAAATAAGCATTGGTTTTGGTTGTTTTATTTATTTTTTATAAAATAGAAATGCTAGGAAGCCGCAGCAACAGATTTAATTAATGACAAAATTTATTGAATAGACTTGTTTTGCTACTGCTTATGTTAAAAAAATGCATGGTCTCCGCACAAATGAAGATGGCTTCCGCACAAATGATGATGGCGTCCGCACAAATGATGATGACGTCCGCACAAATGAAGATGGCGTCCGCACAAATGGTGATGGCTTCCGCACAAATGATGATGGTGTCCGCACAAATGATGATGGTGTCCGCACAAATGAAGATGGCGTCCGCACAAATGATGATGGCTTCCGCACAAATGGTGATGGCGTCCGCACAAATGGTGATGGCGTCCGCACAAATGGTGATGGCTTCCGCACAAATGATGATGGCTTCCGCACAAATGAAGATGGCTTCCGCGCGAAGTTTATTTGCTTTTCGTCTGAATAAGGTTTTACAAGATTAACGGATTTGGGGATTTCGTGTTTTGTTTTATTTTATAAGTTATAAACTTTAGGAACGATGCGGCGAATTCGGAGATGCTTCGTGAGGTGACGAGAATACTTCGCCGAGATTGGGTTGTTGGATTAGTGGATTTCGGGTTGCCAATGTGACGCCGAGCCAAGTTTAATCAATAGACACAGGTCATCATGCGGAAGACCTGCGCCAGATTTGAAAAACTAAACATTTAATCTTTGCCAACGTAAATTATCTTTTCTACTACATCGTTTATAGAAAATAATGTATGTTTTGGTTGCTTACCGAAATAAATATTTAAGCCATCAGAAACACTTTTATCGTTAAAAGGAAATTCATCTTGTCCAGTATTTTTATAGACAAGATATAATTTTTCTATTCTATTTTTTTTAGCTTCTGAAAGCATTTAGATGCTGCTTTATGAATCAAAAATTACTTACCATTTTTCATCAGTAACATCTTCTCCTTTTTGTTTCTTTCTCATATCTGATAATGGGAATGACATTTTTTCAGGAATATCTTCAAAAATTCCTAATACTTCGCCAAGTTTACCACTTTTATAACCTTCGATGTAATTAAATATTTGAATAGCTGCTTGATTTTGGTAATTTGCCATCATTAATGTTGACATATCTTTTGATGCTAAATTAAATAAAGTTTCTAAGGTTGGTGATTCTGAATTATCTTTAGGTACAAATATAAAATCATGTAGTCTAATTTTATATCTATTTTCTTTACAATAAATTGTACAATTAAATACCATTGCTCCAGTCCATTGCCCAGTGTTTCTTACATAAGTAAAAGGAAATGAAAGTCTTCTATCAACATTTTTTTGTTCATCATTTGCTTTAATAATATTTTCTTTTTGTCCCAAGCTTTCAAAACTTGATAATACGTATTTTGCTTTTTCATACAATATATCTGTAGAACCTTTTAAATTAACTACTGTGTCCCAAACTATTAAATCCTTATCATTTCTAGGTAAAATGCAATCTTTACAAACACCGTTCCATGCGCTAATTTTATGTTTTATAGTTACAATTGGTCGTTTGTATATTCCATTTACATAACATTTTTCAGCATCTACATTGCCGTCTGGTAAAAACCAAGTGCAACAACCATCTAGTTTTTTTGCAGCTTTATCAAACCATTTTCCAGAAAATGATTTTTTGCCATTCATTTTATATTCTATAAATGTTTCATCAGGTTGATAGATTCTGTATGCAGTGGCTTCTTTTTCACTACTTACAATTTCGCTTTTATCGTTAATGAATTCTTTTGTTATATCATTATTGTTTGATAAATTTAATTTAGCAAATGTTTTAGATGACAATAAAATTGTCAAGATTGTAAATATTGATAATATCGAATACTTTTTCATTGTGTTATTTTTTATTGTGTTTAAAATGAATTTGTGATATGATGTTTGTTATATTTTTAAAAGTTCTTTCGATAGAGATTTTAATGCAATAAAATTCCATTTTTCTTTGCTTCTAAAAACATAATCTTATTTTACTTCGCCATCAAAATAGCAATCTTGAATGTCAACATTTTTTAAAATTAAAGTAGTGTTGTTCAATTTTACACTGATT
>CALLKF010000180.1 GCA_938008535.1 uncultured Saprospirales bacterium
CTGATATTCTATCCAGTTGAACTACGCAGCCATGAAAGTAGTAAGTATTAAGTTATAAGGAATAAGAATGCTTACTAAATCCGTTGCAAAAGTAATCGCAATTTTTGATAAAAAAAATCAATTCTACATTTTGGATGCAACAATTTAATTGTAAATCGTAAATTGTGCATCGTAAATTATAAATCACAAAACATGGCAATTAGAAAAGTTTCTGAAACACTAAATATACAAACAGAATTGATTATGCCTGCGCATACCAATCCAATTGGCAATTTAATGGGTGGCCACTTGCTTTCGTGGATGGATGTTTGCGCCGGAATTTCTGCTATCAAACATATTGGCGGTATTTCCGTAACGGCAAGTTTGGATAATGTGTCGTTCAGATTGCCGATAAAAATGGGTGACATCGTGATTTTAAAATCATTTGTTACACGTGCTTTTACTACATCAATGGAAGTGATTTGTGAAGTGTATATCAAAAATATTAAAACACAAGAAGAAGTAAAGAGCCATGAAGCATTTTTTACGTTTGTTGGTTTAGATTTTTCTCAAATACCAATTAAAGCGGACGCTGTAGTACCAGAAACCGAACGTGAAATAGAATTATTTGAAGATGCTTTGCACCGACGCGAATTGAGATTAATTTATGCTGGAAAAATGAAAGTAAAAGATGCAGTATATTTTAGAAAAGAGTTTTTGCAAGATTTGGATGATGATATAAATGTGATATGACTTCGATAAACTCAGTCTTACATTAATAACTGATTTGCATATTTTCTTTTTGTCGGAATTCTTTACGTAAGAAAACCAAACCCATTTCAAATAAATCGATGGTCATTTTTACCTGTTCGTGGTTCTTTACAAATTCCCAGGCTTCCTGCATTTCTTCGCTCCAGTGTATATCATCAAAAATTAAAATGGTATCGTTGTGGCAATAGGGTAAAACTGTATTAAAGTAATTGATGGTTGGTATTTCGCGATGATTGCCATCAATAAAAACTAAATCAAATTTCCCAACTTTCTCACAAATTTTAATTAATTCGTCATCAAAATTACCAATGGTTATTTCGATGTTTGTAAGATTTAATTTTTGAAAATTTTCAGTTGCAACATCTGCAATATTTTTACAACCTTCAATAGTATACACTCGAGTATTTGGATGTGCAGAAGCCAGGTAAGAAGTAGTAATACCAAGCGAAGTGCCTAATTCTAAAATAGAATTAGCTTTGAAATTACGAACCAACATGTATAATAAATGTCCGTATTTTTCTTTTTTTACACTCTTACGAACGATGTCGCTTATTTTTCGTTTATGTGTTTTAAAACGTTTAGAACCAGCACCTAAATCGTTTACTTCAATAATTCGTGTATCGTGTTTTAAGTCGTCTCTTAGTTTTTCAATGCGCTGATAATCCTGATAATTTACTGTTTTTTCAAACACTTCAGTTACCAATTTAAATACAAATGGAGAATGAATTTTGTACTTCGTGATAGAAGATAAGGTATAATTGATGTATTCTGAAAGTTGAAATAGTTTACTCACGCTATAAAAATAGGAATTTGTTGTAGATAATAAAAGTTTTGTTTTTGTACGTTAGTTGATAACGTTAAATCAATTTATTGTCCATGGCATATTTCACTAAACCAATCATAGTTTTGAAATTCATTTTGCGCATCATGTTTTTGCGATGTGTTTCAACGGTTCTTTCACTAATAAATAAAATATCACCAATTTGAGCGTTGTTGTGTTCTTGTGCAATCAATTTTAAAATTTCAATTTCACGATCTGATAAACTGATTTTCTCAGAAGGTTTTTTGTCTTTCTCTTTAGATGATTTTACCATTTCTTCGGTAATATCATCACTAAAATGCATTTTTCCGGCAGCTACTTTTTCAATAGCTTCCAACAATTCTTCATTGCCTGCATTTTTCAATACATATCCAGAAATTCCAGCGTCTAACATGCGATTGATATTAGCAATATCACCAGACATCGAAACCGCAATTACTTTTGTATCAGGTTTTATTTTTTTTATTTGTTTAGTCAATTCATAACCATCAATTTGTGGCATACTGATATCCGTTAAAATTAAATCAATATCCAGTGAAGAAATATCTTCTATTAAATGATTTCCATTAGTATAAGTTTTAACAATTTCAATGTTTTTAAAAGTTGATAATATTGCCTTTAAACCATCAATTAACATTTGATGATCGTCAACTAACACTATTCGAATTTTGTTCATGCTGTTAAGATAATGGAATTTCTATGATTGTGGTAGTTCCTTTTCCAATTGTTGAATCAATATTTAAATTTCCTTTCAAATAATCAACACGCAACTGAATATTTTTTAAACCGATGCCTTCTTCCTTCATTGCTTTGTCAACATCAAATCCATTTCCGTTGTCTTCAATCGTTAAAACCAGTTCATTTTCATCGCCAATTAGTTGAATATTTATGTTTGAAGCAGCAGCGTGTTTAATGGTGTTGTTAATTATTTCTTGCGTTATTCTGTACAACATCAACTTAAAAGTACTGTTTAATTTATCTTCATCTACCTCAAAATATTCAAAATGAATGTTGGATTTTCCAGCTAGATTCATTCTGTCGGTAAATTCTTCAATAGCTTTGATGATTCCGAAATGCTGTAAGGTTGCAGGCATCATATTATGCGAAATATTTCTGATTTCTTTGATAGAATCATCAATCATGGAAATACTTTTATGTAGTTTTTCTTCTGTTTGTTTATTATCTAAAGTGATATCATTTGTAATGGCATTAAAATTTAGTTTTGTTGCTGAAAGAAGTTGTCCAACACCATCGTGCAAATCTCGAGCAATGCGTTGACGTTCCATTTCTTCTGCTTCTAATACAGCTTCCGCACGTTTTTGTTGTTCATTAAAAAGTTCTTGTTGTAATTTAGTTTGTTGTTTTAATTTGTATCGATTATATAACAAATAAAAAGCAAGAAGTGTTAGAATAAATATGACAGATAATGAAATCAACAACGTATTTCGCTTATTGATTTCTAGTTGCTGTTGTTTAATTTCATTTTCTTTTTTTTCGGTTTCATATTTGGTTTGATATTCTTCAATAGCTTTTATTCGTTTATCGTTTAATAGAATTTCATTTTTTTGTTTATATAGATTTGAATATTCGTAAGCATTTTTATAATCGTTTAACTTAGAATATATATCAGCTTGCATTTGATAAGTGTATGCTTCTAAGTCTAAATAATTTATTTTTTTAGATGAATCTGCTGATGCTTTAAAATAAATAAGAGCTTTTTGTAATTCATTTTTTTGAAGAAATAATTCACCTAAATTATTAATAGCAATTGCTTCACCAGTTTTATCGTTTAATTCATTTTTTATTATTATAGATTGATTTAGTTTTTCTTCTGCAAGTTCTAATCTATTGGTGTTTACATAAACAGCACTCAAATAATCCAACGAATACGACATGCCTAATTTGCTTTGAATTTGTTCATATTTTTTATAAGCAATATTGAAGTAATATTCAGCAGAATCGAGTTGTTTACTATCATTATAAACTAAACCTAAATTATTACACGCATTTGCAATTAGTGAATTATCTTTTGCTTTTATTGCATAATAAATAGATTTTGTAAAAATAGATTTTGCAGCATTAATTTTTTTTTGTTTTAAATAGAGGATTCCAATTTCATTGTTAACATCACAGATTGCTTTATAATTGCTTATTTTTTCAGCAATATTTTTTGATAAAAAATAATTCTTTAATGCATCATCATGATTGCCATTAAAATAATTTGCTAATCCAATTAATAAATAAGATTTTGCAATTAATGAATCAGATTTTATTTTTTCAGAAAGCAATAGTGCTTGATTGCTAAATTTCAATGATTTTGAAAAGTTAGTGCTACTATAAAATTTAGAAGAATCTAATATAGAATTGACATTAAAAGAATAAACTTTTTCTATATAAGAAAATAGAAAAAATAATAGGGTTGCTAAGCAGATTTTATTTTTTAAAAATAATTGAATTATTTTAAAATTCATCTATTGATTATCTTGGACCTTCTGCTGTGGTAATTGGACGAACATTATTTGTGCTTGAATCTACTGTTGGAGAAACAAAATTTGAAATTACAACTGCTAAATAAATAATTAAACTTGCCATTTTTTTTTATTTTAAATCTAATGTAATACATTTAATTTATTTATACCAAGAAATAAAATAGAAAATATGCAACCACCAATTGTAAAAGGATTACCAATATTAGGAAGTGCCATAGATTTATCGAAAGATATACTAAAGTTTTTAGGTAAAGAATATGAAAACCAAGGCGATTCATTCATTTTTAATTTGCCTGGAAGACGCATATTTACTACACGTTCGGCAGAAGTGGCACAGCATATCTTACAAAAAAATAATAAAAATTACAGAAAAGATTATGGTGCCAACAAATTAAAAATGGCTTTAGGAAATGGCTTGCTGACAAACGAAGGCGAATCGTGGTTTAAGCAACGACGTTTAGCACAACCTGCATTTTATAAAAAACGATTAGAAAGTTTTTTTGACACGATGCAGCAATTTACATTGTCGCATATTGAACCTTGGAAAAATAAATCAACACAAACCATTTATATTGATGCTGAAATGATGCAGCTTACTTCAAAAATTGTAGTGGAAACATTGTTAGGAAGTGATATAACTAAGAATTTAACTGGCATTCAATCTTATATTTATGATATCCAGAGTTATTTAGTGAAGATAATTCGGAATCCTGTTTATGAATGGTATTCAGCATATAATGGTGACAAAAAACAATTTGAAAATATCATACAAAAATTTGATACCATTTTATATGATGTTATTCAAAAGAAAAAAAAATCGGATTCAAATAATGATTTATTAAGTATGCTAATAGAAGCGCGTGATGTTGACACAGGCGAGGCGATGAGTGATGTGCAATTGCGTGATGAATTATTGACGATTTATGTTGCTGGCCATGAAACGTCAGGTTATGCAATTGCATGGTCAATTTATAATATTTGCAAGCATCCTGAGTCGTATCAAAAGGTAAAAGATGAATTAAAATTGGTAATGCCAGACGGAGTGCTAACAATGGAAAATTTTGGTCAGTTAAAATATTTACGTGCTGTGATTGATGAGTCGTTGCGTTTGTATCCAACTGCGTATATTGTTGGTAGAGAATCGAAAGAAAAAGATGAAATTGATGGCTTAGAAATTCCAAAAGATATTATGACCTTGATTAGTGTTTACCATTTACATCGAAATCCGAAATACTGGAAACAACCAAATAATTTTGTACCTGAACGATTTTTAGATAAGGCACATCCATTGGCAAATAGTGATGCTTATTTTCCGTTTGGTGCTGGACCAAGAATGTGTATTGGTTTTATTTTGCGTTGATGGAAATTACAGTAGTGCTTGCCAATTTATTTTATCATTTTGATTTGAAATTGGTAGAAAATCAAACTATAGAATTTGAGCCGTTGGTTACCTTAAAACCAAAAAATGGAATTCAGGTTGAAATTACAAATGCTAAATAAAAACTACCACTTAAGGCACATTAGAAACTGAAGTTATAGTATAAGATTTCAAAAGATGAAAAATAAGAAAGCTTAGTTTTCTTCCGAAGTTTCGGAACTATCTAAATGAATTATCTTTAAATTTTCTTAGTTACTTATGTGTCTTAAGTGGTTAAAAATAATCTGTGTTTAAGTTTAATCAGTAATTCTATTTAAGCTGTAATCTATAACTTGCAATGGTGTTTTACCTTTGAAATCTGGATTGTTAAACTCAGAATAATAGATAGAATAGCACAAACCACGCAATCCAATATTCAGTTGTCTTAAAGTAGAAGGTATAATTCCATCGCTTGGGTTTGCCTGTGATTGCTGGCATTTTGAAATAATCCAATTGATTATAAAGTTTGGCAAAAATGCAAAAATAGCTAACACTAAATTCAATGAAGAAAAGTCATCTGATGGAACATTTCTGACTAAATCATTTAATTTATAAGTTCCTGCCACATCACTGAAAGCTGGAAATTCATCATTTTTGGGACAATAAATATTGCCAACTTTTGTAAGACCTTTTATTGCGAAGTTTGAAAATGTATTTGCCATAATTATACTTTTAATTTTTCTTGAATAAATTCATCTATGTATGTTGCAATTTCTTCACCAGCATCTTCTTGTAAAAAGTGACCGGCATTTCCAATTGTAATTCTTTTTTGTTGATGTGCTGAAGGCATTAATTTGTAAAAGAAATGCACCATTTTTCCTAAAATTTCATCTTTGTCAGAAAATAAAACAATAGCTGGTTTTTTCCATTCTGCTAATACTTTTGCAGCTCTGTTCATTTGAATTACACCGTCTGCATTTTTGTTATTTGGTGCTAACGAAGGAAATATTCTTGCACCAGCTTTATATTTTTTTTCAGGAAACGGAGCATCATATGCAGCCATTACTTCAGCAGACATTGGTCTTGCCGATGCTTTTCGTACAATTTTTCCTATTGGTAAATCTGGATGGTATTTTGCAAATGCTTGCCATGCTTTAAAAGATAACGGTAATTTTCTGCCATCAGCTAATGCTGTATTTAAAATTACTACACGTTTAAATAAATCTGGAAACTCACCTAAAACACCTAAGCCAATGAGGCCGCCCCAATCTTGCACGACTAAAGTAATATCTTTTAATTGCAATTTATCAATCAAATTTTTGATGGAATTATAATGAAATGTGTACGAGTAATCTTTCATATTTATTAGCTTTTCAGACTTACCAAAACCAATAAAATCAGGTGCTATAAAACGATATTTGGATGAAAGAATTGGAACAAATTTTCTATATAAATAAGACCAGGTTGGTTCACCGTGTAATGCTAAAATGATTTCACCATTTTTATCACCTTCATCAATATAATGCATTTTTAAACCATTATAATCAACAAAATTTGGCTGATATGGAAAATCTTTGATTCCATCAAAACAATGATCTGGTGTTAGTATAGATTCCATTTTTTATTTTAATAACTGCATTGCCAATCTGTGTCCTAAAGATTTTATTGTTAAACCTGGATTAATGCCTGGCGCATTTGGGTAAATACTCGAATCAGCGATGTATAATGTTTTTTCTCCATGTACTTGAAAGTCAGGGTTTACAACTGATTTTGACGCATCGGTACCCATTACGCAGCCACCCATTAAATGCAAACCAAAATAGAAATTTGATTTGTAAATTTCCTTCGCGCCAGCAGTAGTTAAAATATTTTCTATTGCTTGCAAACCCTTATTTCGTCGCGTTTTATCTTGGTCGGTGAGTGGTTTTACAATGGTAAGTTTACCTTTATTATCACACATAATTTCACCAACGTTTTCGTCGCGCACTGCCACTTCGATGCATTGCATATAACGATATTGTTTCATTAAACGTTGATGTTCAGCACCTGTTTCATTCATCAGCATTCCAATTGAAATTGGTGAAGCGAACACATTTTCCAACTTAAAACCTTGTGCACGGAAACTATCATCTTTAGATGCAACAGCTTGAAACATTTTTTTATGTGCATCCACTGGTTCGTTTTGAAAACCCAACCACATAAATTGTGGATGCGATGCGAATTTTTTTCCAAGTGCAGGAAATTTCGATTTGAAACCTGAAAGTGTCATCATGCGTGTTGTGCCAAATGCGCCACCAGAAAGAATTACTTTTTTACCTTCAAAACTTACTTTGTTTCCATTTTGTAATCCATGAATTTTGCAAGTATCGTTACCTGGTTCTACTTTGTTTATTTCAGTTTCCGTAATAATTTCTAATCCTTCTTTTTCAGCTTTTTGAATAAAAGCAACTAACGAACTTTGTTTAGAATCTCTGAAACAACCACCTAAGCATCCAATGCAATCGTTGCCTTTTTCTGCACCGCAATTGCTTTGTCCGCGACGTAAGTTGCCCCATTTATATCCCAATTTATCACAAGCCTCTACGAATAGTTTTGCGTTTCCGTTTCGCTCTTCTGGAACAAATGTGTGTAACACCATATCGCTTTCAACTTGATTGTAATGCTTGTCCATTTCTGCATTGTTGAACCATTCTACACCACTTTCGGATTTCCAATCATTAAAAGCAATATCATCAAATCTATCCATTAAACATTGATAAACAATAGAAGAACCACCAACCATTTTAGTTCGAAGGAAACCCATTTTTCCATCTTTGCCAAACTCGATTCCGCCACCCCAATATAAGTGTGCAGATGTTTCAGCTTCCGTTTTTGGAAAGGTATCTTTTCTGTAAAAATGACCAGCTTCAATTAATAAAACTTTTGCACCAGATTTATTTAAATAATAGGAAAGTGCGCCACCACCTGAACCTGAACCAACTACAATAAAATCGTAAATCATTCGAGTGAATTTTGAAAATTAGATAATATGCTAATATACCAATTTTTCTGTACTTAGTACTTGGTAATATGCTGAATTTCGGATTTAATTATTAGATAATTTCCGCTAATTCTGTTGGTACAACAACAGCTCGAGTTGTTCCTGTATATTGAATGATTAAATGATAATCACATTGCACTATTCTGTTTTCTTCTTTTAAAAGAGCATAATTAAAATGTAATGGCAAAATAATGAATCTATATTTAGATACGTTCAAAGAATGCTGTTCAATTATTTGATTTTTTTCTACTTTTGGAATCTCTTGAAGAAACAAGATTTGTGGTTTAATTTTATGTTGTAAGTAATAATCTATTGCTATTAATTCTTTCAAAACAACATCATTCGGAAATTGCTTTTCTGCATATTGAAAAATAATTTCATACACATTTTTTAAGGTGTATTTGTGAATATCTTTTACAGAAGAAAAATAAGTACCTAATCCAAGTAAGAAATTAAAAATGCTATACTTTTCTGTGATGTATTTTAAAGTATGAATCGTTCTTTTTTTGTTCCAGTAGATTTCCAAAGCATGTTCTAACATTGTAATTTTATGCAGTTGGTCTTCACTCAAATAATTACTTCTAATAATTTGATACGGTGGTTTTGGATCAAACACAAAACCATGTTGTTCAAATTTATCTCGAACTGGTGTGCCTTTCAAAAATTTTAAGAAACCTAATTGTAATTCTGGTGCAAAGAGTTTAAATACTTCTTCGAATGAATATTTAATATCTTCAAATTCATCTAAAGCCAATCCTACAATTAAATCTAAATGCATTTCAACTTTATTTTCTAATGCTCGGATGATTTTTTTAGTCTTATCAAAATCTTGTTTTCTGCTAACTTGTAAGTTTGCTTTTTGATTGACGGTTTGAATTCCAATCTCAAATCGAAATAAACCGACTGGAACTTTTTCTTGTATAAATGCAATAATATCTGGATGAATGATGTCTGCTGTAATCTCAAATTGAAATACATTTTGTGGTTGATGGTTATCTAAAATAAATTGAAAAATAGCTATTGTAAAATCTTTTTTAATGTTGAATGTTCTGTCTAAAAATTTCACTACTTTTCCATGTTGCATCATGTATAGCAATGTTTGTTTGATGGTATCATTTGGTAGATAGCGCACTTTGTTATCTAAACTAGCCAAACAAAATTCGCATTTATATGGACAACCACGCGACGTTTCGATATATAAAACTTTATTTTGGAGCGTTGAAATATCATCATCTGCATAAGGCATTATTTCTTCAAAATTTTTCAACTCAAACATTGCAGGTGCTTTGTTTTCTTTGGTTTTGCCATCTTTTTTATAAACCAAACCAGCAATAGATTCAACGTTTGGATATTGTTGTAGTAACTCATTAAAAGGAGTTTCACCTTCACCAATAATAATATAATCAATATAATCTAAAGCAATTACATCAGTGTATTCATAACTCACTTCTGGTCCACCTAATAAGATTTTTGTAGTTGGATTTTTTTGTTTGATTTGTTGCGCCACTTGCAAAGTCTGCGTAATATTCCAGATATAACAACTAAAAGCCACTATATCATAATTGGCACAAAAATCAACCACTGGTTTTTGATCTTCATTGATGGTAAATTCTTTCCAATCCAAACCTTCGTATTCTTTATTCAATTGATATAAGATACGAATCGCTAAATTAGTATGAATGTACTTCGCATTTAATGTAGTAAGCAATATTTGCATGATGCAAAGATAAAGGATAAATAAAAAACAAGCCACATATAATGAGGCTTGTTTAGTTTTATTTTGATGTATAATTACTTAAACTTCTCTTTATTTCCAATGCCATCTAATGGAAGCACATTGGTGATAAACTTAAACCAATTTCTTGATTTACCAAACCAGCTCAACATTACAGCATGTAAAAGTTTATATTTTGTATTGGTATAAGGATACCATTGTGGTTCAATTAATTTTCCTTGTTTGTCAATCAATACAGATTTTAAATTACAGAAAGCCAATAAACCATCTTCGCCTTTAAATCTACCAATACCACTATCTTTTACACCACCAAATGGCAAGTAAGGATTGGCTTCATTCAACATGTGATTGTTGATACACACATTACCGGATTTTATTGCTCTTGCCACACGTTCGCCACGTGCAGCGTCTTTTGTCCAGACAGATGCACTTAAACCATACACAGAATCGTTGGCTAATGCAATTGCTTCTTCTTCTGTTTTAAATTTCATAATGGCTAAAGTAGGACCAAA
>CALLKF010000181.1 GCA_938008535.1 uncultured Saprospirales bacterium
ACTGACAGGTATCAGACAAAGTACATCACAGTTAATAAAGAGTATTTATCCGAATCCTGCATCAGGTATAATCAACATTTTTTTACAATTCAGACAATCGGACGATGTTCAGTTAAAAATTCTGGATATTAAAGGAATGGAAATGTATAACAGGAAATTTACAGCACCAAAAGGAGAATACATGGAAAATATTGACGTGTCCAGGTTTGCTAATGGTATCTATATTATTGAGCTGAGGAATAAAACAGAGGTAATAACTGAGAAATTTATAAAAGAATAATTAAAATATCACAGTAACATAAAATTAAAAATAAAGCTATGGAAAGTATCAGCTTAATCATTTGTGTTAGTAACTATATCAGTATTCTACCAAAAATAGGTAATCAAATTTCGGGCAATCTTAGGTTGATACGACCCAATGCTTGTCCTACTTTTGTAAATTTTCAATTACATTGATAAAAGAATAATAAAATGGTAAATAGTTTAAAATTTTGTAGTCTTTGCGCATTATTAATGTTTATTACATTAATTTCAAGTTGTAAAAAAGACGCATCAGCACCACAAAATCCAAAACCAACGGCAGATTTTACTTTTACGTTTGTAAATGGTGGTGTTTTACCTACCACTGTAAATTTTATTTCAAACTCAAAAGATGCTGTAAATTACCGTTGGAGTTTTGATGATGGCAATTCTTCCACTGCTGTAAATCCAAGTAATACATTTTCAATTGCAAAAACGTATAACGTAAAATTAGTAGTTTCAAATACTATAGGCAGCGATAGTATAACCAAACAGGTAATTATATCTTTAAACAAACCGGTTGCAAATTTTTCATTTAGTATTAATGATAATAAATATCCTGTATTAGGAACATTTTCTAATACAACAACTGGTACAGCTACATATGAATGGTTTTTTGACAACGGAGATACTTCTACACAAAAAAATCCAATTGATAGTTTTTTTACTTCCAGAGCCTACAATGTAAAACTTATTGCATCAAATTCCGCGGGACAAGATAGTATAACCAAACAGGTTATTGTTGTAGTTAAAAAGCCGGTTGCAGCATTTACTTATAACAAACTAAATGATGGACAAATGCCATGCAATGTATCTTTTGTCAATACTTCACAAAGAGCTTCATCCAATAGCTGGTCATTTGGTAATGGCAATACCTCTATAAATTCAAATCCTCAGGCAACATTTACAGAAAGTAAGTTTTATAATGTAAAGCTAACAGTAACGAACCCTGCTGGAACAGATACCATCACAAAACAAGTTACGATCAATAGAATCAATAAATCTGTTCGCTTTGTCTATTTAATCAGCAGTGATAAATCTTATAATCAACAGATGTATGATTCTATAAAAAGTTGCGCATTAAGTTTAAAGCAGTGGTATAAAACGCAAATGGGTGGTAAGACATTCACCTTAAACAATCCAATTGTAGAAGTTTACTACAGTACGCATAACAGCAATTGGTTTTGGTCGTACAATGGTACATTCAGTGGTACAGATTCAGCCTGGTATGGGTATAACAATGCCCGTGAGGACATATATACGAGAATGGGTAGTGATTTATTCGGTGGAAACTTTACATGGGTGGTATACTATACTGCGCTAAGAGCAGGTGGTGGTGGTGGTGGTGGAACGACGCCTTTTACAGCCATGCCTGAAGACGATTTGACTGGACTTATTGGATTAGAACCGACACCACCAAGCAGATGGATAGGAGGTTGCGGTCATGAATTAGGACATGCATTTGGATTACCACATCCTGCAAATCTAAATTCAAATGCCATTATGTGGACAGGTTATTCTATATATCCTAGCTGTATTTTGCAACAAGAAGACAAGGACATTTTGAATGCTAGTAGTTTTTTCAAATAATTTAAACTAATTTTTCCCAATTAAATTAACCAGTATGAAAAAATCAATCTCAACACTTGGTCTTATTTTGATTTGCCTATTATTCAACGGACAGTCTGCTCTTTCAGATCGAGAAGATTGTCTTAATTCTATTGAAAAGCAAACATAGCAAGTTTATAAGAAAATAGAAGAAAAATGGTATTCTTATTCGGATAACCCCAAAGCTGTAATGTTAGCATGCGCAGACCATTGCCCCAGATATTACTGCCGCATTCATCATAAGCAATGTACAAAACAATGTAATTGTATTAATGGTTATGAAGATGAAATAAAGAAAGCACAAGCTAAATTTGAATCAATGAGAACTACTTGTGAGGAAAGGTATGCAAAAGCAATAAAAGAACAGATTGATGCACAAAATGAAAAAAAAGCAATTGACCAATTAAAGATTACAAACGCAATAAAACAAAATAAATCAAAAAAATCCCTAAAAATAATTCAAAAAAAGATTCATATTTTGGTTTTTATAAATTAGTAAAAGTTCAGGGCAATTCAGAACTATACATAACTGATATCCTTGACCTAAAAGAAATTAATAATACTTTATGTCCCTCTCTTGATATTAATTTAGAAGGTTATAATATTGGGAATCTCAGATATTGTATTACAGATTGGATGGAAAATAAAATAAGAACAAGTTATGATTCACAATTAGGTAATCAGCCATGGGAATTTTTTGTAGATAAAAAGGAAGATTGTTCTATAAATTGCTTTTACTCATACGACGAGATTAAAATTTTATAGGATAAATTTTTAGCGTTAAGACCAGATGCAATTATTTTAAGATTCGAATAGATTAATAATCTTACAGGAGCAGATAATTTTCATCAATGAACGCATAAAATAAAAATATAATGTTGTTAATAAACACCTGGCAGATATGAAATGCTCACATATCACGTTTTTCTTTCTTATATTATATTCAATGAATATTTGCCTTGCTCAAAAGCCGAGCAAAGTAGATTCCTTACTGGCTGTTTTAAAAACAGCCAAAGAAGACACCAACAAAGTAAACACACTTAATACATTAAGCAAAGTAGCCGGCTGGCAAGTAGGCAAGTATGATACGGCTATACTATTTGCTAAACAAGCACAGGTGATTGCAGAAAAACTGAACTATAAAAAGGGGATAGTTTCTTCCTACAACAATATAGGAATTGGTTATAAAATGCAAGGCAATCTTACCGAAGCGCTTAAAAACCATTTTGCTGCTCTAAAAATAGCTAAAGAAATTGGAATTCAAAAAGAGATAGCAGATTCCTACAACGGAATAGGACAAGTTTATGTTGATCAAGGCAATTATCCTGAAGCTCTTAAAAGTCATTTTGCTGCTTTAAAATTAAGAGAAGAAATAGGCGATAAAAAAGGAATAATAGCTTCATGCAATAATATAGGCAATGTTTATGTTCTACTAGGCAATTATTCCGAAGCACTTAAAAATTATTATGTTGCTTTAAAAATATGTGAAGAAATAGGTAATAAACAACAAATATCAATTCTCTACAACAATATAGGACTTGTTTTTGATAACCAAGGCAACTATATCGAAGCACTCAAAAATCATTTTTCTTCTTTAAAAATAAAAGAAGAAATAGGAGATATACTTGGAACAGCAAGTTCTTACAACAATATAGGAAAGAGTTATAGTAGCCAAGGTAATTATCCCGAAGCGCTTAAAAACTTCTTTACTTCCTTAAAGATATTTGAAGAAATAGACCATAAACAAGGGACGGCCCTTGTTTACAGAAATATCGGGTCAACTATTTATTTTATAAAAAAACAACCTGCTGAAGCCAAACCCTGGTTTCAAAAAAGTTTGGCTTTAGCCAGGGAAATTGGCAGTAACGAACTTATGAATATAAGTTATGAATACTTAGCACAAGCCGACAGTGCACTTGGAAATTACAAAGAAGCTTATGATGAATATAAACAATATATAATTTACCGCGATAGTTTATTTAACGAAGAAAATACTAAAAAACTCGTACAAACACAAATGCAATACGATTTTGACAAAAAAGAAATTGAAACACAAGCAGCTTTCGACAAAAGGCAGGATTCTTTAAAATTAGAACAGCAAAAAGAAATAGAACTAAAACAATTACACTACGAATACGAGAAAAAACAAGCTCTGGCAAAAACAGAGCAGGAACGTCAGAAGTTAGTATATGAGGAAGAACTGAAAAGGCAAACAATTGAAAATGATTACAAGCAAAAACAAGCAAAAAAACAAGCGGAATATGAGCGTAAGGAAGCTGCGGTTAAAGCTGAACAGGAAAAGAAAGATGCTGTAGCAAAAGAAGAATTGCAGCGAAAAAACCTGCAACGCAATGCTTCCATTGGAGGTTTGGGATTGATGTTTTTGCTGGCAAGTGTATTCTTTACGCAGCGTAATCGTATCAACAAAGAGAAGAAACGCAGTGATGCATTACTATTAAACATCTTACCTTCGGAAGTTGCCGAAGAATTAAAAGAACATGGTGAATCAGAAGCTAAATACTTTGAT
>CALLKF010000182.1 GCA_938008535.1 uncultured Saprospirales bacterium
TTACCAATACGTGAAACACGGATTTGGCAAAGAAAAATTAAGTAAAGGAAATAGTTTTGAAGGCAATTATGTAAATGGAAAAAAAGAAGGAAATGGTGTGCTTACTTATGCTGACGGAACGCAAAAGAAAGGCATCTGGAAAGAAGATAAATATTATGATGATATTTCAATAGGTTTTGAAAACGATAGATTTAGAGTAGAAACGAATAAAGTTTTTTTACATCATCTAAAATCTGATTTTAAATCTAAAATGGTAGAAATTTCTGATGAAGAAAAACAGAGAATAGCAAAAATGTACAATATTTCCATTGCTGATATGGATAAACTGTTTGCATTATGTGATATGAAATATAAACCATCGCACCTAAATACACCTCAAAAAATCAGAGCAATTATTGACAAATATGAAAAAGATAAACCTTACGACGCCTATTTAGTAGCTCATTTTTATGGCCTGGATAATGAAATATATAACATCATTTATTTACCAACAAGCTATAATAGATGGCTGCCACAAGGTGTTACTTTTGAAGTGCAAGATGGTTTATATTTTTGCGTACCAGCTACCTTAACAAGTAGCATAAACTATTTTGCATTTGAACGTGGACTGGCAATATTAAAAGGTGCTGAAGAAGATAAAAAGAGAGAACAGGAACAAGCTGAGTTAAGTGCAAAACATTATGAATGGGCAGCAAAAAACAAATTCAAAGGTGTGGTGATTATTCAATATAAAAACGAAAACACAGCGAATGTTTATGACAGATACAAATACAATGTCATCACTATTTTTGGGCCACCTAATCAAATTTTCTCAAAACAAGATGACGAAACATTAACAGAAAAATACAAAGATTATTATAAAAACAGTGGCTATAAACTGACTGTATCTAATTTTGAAGAAGGAATGGATGAAGTGAAGGCAACAGAAAAAGCAAATGAATTAACACAAACACATAGATTTGCAGTAAACACCAACTTTAGCTACACGCTTCCAGAATATAATAATCAATCGAGTAATAACAATGGTGCTTGGCTAAAAAAATCAGATGAAGAGTTAAAAGAAATACAGAAAGAACGTGATAAAATTTCCAAAGAAATAAGAGAAGACAAAACCATGGAAAAATCTTCCATGCGCCAAAAAGCAATGACGGATATATTTTCCAATAAAAAATCTATAAATAACCCTGCAACGGTGGAAGTAATCGATATTTCAACATCCGATAAATATTATAATGAAAACAAAAAATTTATCGGAAAAACCGGCACAGTAGAGGCCACACTTACCGAAAATGGTGATGGCACTTATTACGGAACCATTCAATTTCCTAGCGAAAAATACTCAACTATTTTTTATAATGTAAAAGTGAAAATTATTCAATAAAAATAATATGCAATTTATGAGAAAAATATCTTCAGCATTACTATTCATTATTATCATTAACAGTGGATTCAGCCAAACTTATAAAGAACAGCTAAAAGCAGTAAACGACTTCCTGAAAACGTTTGACAACGGTTATTATGGCTATCTTGAAATCAAAGATGGTTATTTATACGACAGATTTCCGTCTGGCAAATACAGTAAGTCTGAAATAAAATATTTAGGTAATGCTATTGCTTTAGATAACGAATATAAAATAAGTATAGAATGTACTGATAGTAAAGATTGCGTATTTTCTACTTATACAGATTCTTATCACAAAAATATAAGCTTTTCTCAGTCCGAATATTTTGACAAAGAAGTGTTGGTTGGATTATTAAATAACTTACTAACTGCTTATAAAAAAAATACTGGTAATTATAAAAATGATGTTGTTTTAGTTGAAAATAAAACTTCAACAATTGCTAATAGTAATTATCAAACTGCACTTCAAAAACTCAACGACTATCTTAAAACATTTGACAATGGTTATTATGGATATTTTGAAGTAATAAATGATGAATTATTCATACGGTTAAAAACAGGTTTTTATTGCCAGGCAAAAATCAAGGATCTGGACAAAGCATACGTTTTGGAAACAAATAAGAAAATTGAAATCAGATGTTTAGATGGAAAAAATTGTATGAATGCGACCTACACAACTGGTAAGACTACAGGTTTAAAAATGTATCAAGATCAAAATTTTGACTCTGCAGAATTTATTCAACTAATAAATGATTTAATATCAACATTAAAAAAAAGCAATTCAAATACTGATAACAGTGGAAATGAAGCAGCAATTTTAAAAACAAATACAAATAATTCTAACAACAGTACTTCAAACTATTCTACTAAATCTACTACAAATAATAACTCAACAGCAAACTATCAAACAGCACTTAAAAAACTAAATGATTATTTAAAAACGTTTGATAATGGTTACTATGGCTATTTTGAAGTGAAAGATGGTTATGTTTATGATCATTTCAAAGCTGGCAAATACAATAAATTTAAACCTGAAGACATTGAAGGCGCTGTAATTCAGAAAGAATATAAACGTGTGATCTTAAAATGTAAATATGACAATAAATGTATTGCAACAGATTGGAAAGAAAATGGAAAAGAAGAATACTCACAATTTATAAATGGCTCAGAATATAACTATCAAGAATTCGCAGATTTATTAAATAATTTTATTGCAAGCATAACTGGAAAAAAAATCAATGTATCAACGAATAACTCAACACTTACTGATAATTCTTCCAGAAATCAAAAAGCAAATGAAAGACAGCAAAGCACCAATAAAATCAATAAGAACGATGATGAAGCGAACAATCTAAAATCATCGAATGATGAAGATTTCAAAAAAGGTGATAAAATTATTATTAAAGAAGTGTACTCTTTAGATAATCATTACAGACTTGGTGGTAAAAGCTTATGTGTAGGTGAAAAAGGAACAATAATATCCATCGGATATGATGAAATAAATTTTTCATTTTTTGGTAAAATAAAAATGGATAATGGAAAAACAGAAGAATTTGAAGATTTTCAACCTGAATTGATTTCATCAACTTCAATTCAAAATAACAAAACAAAAGATAATAATTTAAGTAAAAATGGAAACGCAGAGAAAAAAGCAGAAACAGTTTCATCTGCAAATAAAAATTATCAAGAACCATTAAAAAAATTAAACGATTATCTCAAAACGTTCAACGCAGAAACTTACAGAGATGTAGAAGTTAAGGATGGAAAAGTATATTTTGGATTTTTTGTGTATGGTGCAAAATATAATTCTTCTATTGACATCAGCGAACTTAAAAATAATACAATCATCACCATTGGCAAGTCTGTAGGTTCATCTGTTGTTGATGAAGTTAAAATTTCCTGCAAAGGTGAAAGTAAATGTTTTTATTCACTATACTCAAAAGAAACGACCAATCATTTTAGATTCTTTAGCAACACAATAAAAGACTTTTCAAAAATGGAACTGCTGCTAAAAGATTTTATAAAATCTCTTTAATAAATTTTCAAACTAGCCATTTTATTTAAGTGATATTTGCAAGATTAACATTTTCAGTTATTCTGTTTTATCTGATTTAGAATGTATTTTTGTGAAAACAACATTCAATATGTCATCACAAAATATTATCGCTCAAACCTATACCCTTAAAAATGGAACAGTAATAAAAAACAGGCTCTTAAAATCTGCCATGAGTGAAGCTTTGGGTGAAGCGAATGGTGCACCAAAACCTGATTTAGCAACACTTTACGGCGCTTGGGCAAATGGTGGAATTGGCATTTGTATTACAGGTAATGTAATGATTGACCATCGTGCTTTAGGTGAACCAGGCAACGTAATCATAGAAGATGAAACACATTTATCAGCATTGCAGAAATGGGCAAAGTCAGCAACACAAAATAATACACAATGCTGGGTACAACTCAACCATCCAGGAAAACAAGCACCTAAAGGATTAAATGCAGAAACCGTTTCACCATCTGCTATACCGTTCCGAAAAGACATGCAGGCATTCTTTCCAACTCCACGTGAACTTAGTGAGATGGAAATAAAAGACTTGATTCAACGTTTTGCCACTGCTGCTGCCATTGTAAAAAAAGCTGGATTCACTGGTGTTCAAATACATGGAGCACATGGTTATTTAGTGAGTCAGTTTTTATCACCACATCACAATATCAGAACCGATCAGTATGGAGGCAATCCTGAAAACAGAAGACGATTTGTGATGGAAATCTATAAAGCTATGCGTGAAAAAGTAGGTATTTCTTTTCCAATAAGCATAAAATTAAATTCTGCAGATTTTCAGCGTGGCGGATTTACGGAAGAAGAATCACTGGATTTAATTCGTGTGTTGTCAGAAGCAGGAATGGACTTAATTGAAATTTCCGGTGGAACTTACGAGGCACCTGTAATGACTGGTGTTAAATCGTCTAAAGAACCAGTGAAAGAAAGCACCATACAACGAGAAGCATACTTCTTAGATTTTGCAGAAAAAGCCAGAAAAGTTTGTACCACAGCTTTAGCTGTTACCGGCGGTTTCCGTTCAGCAGAGGGTATGGCACAGGCCGTTTCTTCCGGTGCGGTAGATTTTGTTGGCCTTGCGAGACTATTAGCTATTGAAACCGATGCACCCAATAAAATAATTTCAGGCAAAACATTTCTTGCTGTCAAACCCATAAAAACCGGCTTTGGCATGGTAGACAAAATGGGATTAATGGAAACGGCCTGGTACAGTGCGCAATTGAAACGCATTGGTAAAGGTCAAGCACCTGATATAAATCTGAGTCCGTGGATGGTGTTAATGAAAACTATTTACCACATGGTTTTCGGAAAGAATCCGTCTAAGCTGAGAGCGAATTAAAAAAAAGACCGCAACATATTGTTGCGGTCTTTTTTTGTCTCTACATTTTTAATTCTATCCGCATCTCGAAGCGCCGCAATCTTTGCATGTTAAACAGCCTTCTAAATATTGCTGATTCGTGGAACCGCAGTTCGGGCATAAGTTCTGCTTAAATAACAATGAAAATGGAATATGGTCTTTTATATCATAATCTAGTTTCTGAAGTTCTTCTGTCCATCTATTGGTGTCACCAGTTGCAATACAATGAATTCCTTTTATAGGATACTTAATATATGAAAAATCAATCTCACCAAAAATAAATATTTTAGGTTTTAATTTTCTTCCAATTGCTGCGCCTATTTCAAAATTAATCCATAAATTATCAAACGCGTCTTGTCTTGTAATAAGAACCAAAAGCTCATCACACTCTTGGAGTTCAATAAAAATATCTGACATCCAAATATTTCCACAAGAAAGAGAATTCCAATCTGAAGTTAAATACAATTTATGTTCATTATTATATTCAAGAAGAAGTTCTTTGAATTTAACTGCTTCTTTTTTTGCGAATGCCTCGTGAGATATAAAGTATTTCATATTTTTTATTCTATCCGCATCTCGAAGCGCCGCAATCTTTGCAGGTTAAACAACCTTCCAGATATTGCTGATTCGTGGAACCGCAGTTCGGGCATTTCGATTTCTGCGCCATCGTTCCATCCGGCACATAGCGTTTCAAGGCACGTACCACGCCGTTTTTCCAGGTGTTGATGGCTTCATCTAACTGCAAACTGCTAATCAATTCCACCACATTTTCTATCGGCATGCCATGTCTTAAAGTACCTGAAATCAACTTCGCATAGTTCCAGTATTCCGGATTGAATTTGTGCGATAAACCTTCAATAGTTGTCTTATAACCACGTTGATTTTTGTATTGAAAATCATAACGCGAAGTACCGTCAGCTTCTTTGTTTTTTATGATGGTACCTTCATTTACCCAACGCGGCAATAAAATGCCATCTTCATCATCATTCAAACCCGTAAAAATTTCATAAGGTTTATTATCCATTAAACCAATGAAGGCAATCCATTTATCTTTGTTGTTTTGAAAACGAACCACGTCAGCTTTTAAAGAAGCCGGACGTGTAATCGGAAAATGCGCCGTTCCTTCCGTAGTCTCTTCTTTCTTTTTCTCTTCATTACTAATCAACACACCGGAGCGTGAACCATCGCGATATACAGTAACTCCTTTGCAACCAGACTTCCACGCTTCCATATAACATTGCGATACGATTTCTTCCGTCACATCGTTCGGCATATTAATCGTAACGCTGATAGAATGGTCTACCCATTTCTGAATCGCGCCCTGCATCTGTACTTTTTTCAGGTAATCCACGTCGTTAGAAGTTGCTTTATAATACGGTGATTTTTTTACCAGCTCTTCCAGTTCTTCCTGCGTGAAATTTCTGTTCGTGTTATAGCCGTTCACTTCCATCCATTCTTTGAAACGGTGATGAAATACCACATATTCTTCCCAACTATCTCCTACTTCATCCACAAAATCAATACGCACATTTTTATCATTCGGATTTACTTTGCGGCGTCTTTTATACACCGGTAAAAACACCGGCTCAATACCGGAACTGGTTTGCGACATTAAACTCGTAGTGCCTGTTGGCGCAATCGTCAGCAACGCAATATTTCGTCTTCCGTGTTCCAGCATCTCGTAATACAATTGAGCATCCGCTTCTTTCAATCGCAGCATGAAGGGATTATTTTTCTCGCGTTCTGCAGAAAATATTTCAAACGCACCACGGTCTTTTGCCAAATGTACAGATGCTCTGTAAGCTTCCAATGCCACTGTTTTATGGATATCTACGGCAAATGTAATGCCTTCATCACTTCCATAACGCAGACCTAAAGCCGCCAGCATATCTCCTTCTGCCGTGATGCCAACACCAGTGCGACGACCTAAGACTGCCATGTTGCGAATCTTATTCCATAAATTAATTTCCGTGTGTTTAATATCTTCCGTTTCCGGATCTTTATTCAGTTTGTCTAAAATGGTATCAATTTTTTCTAATTCTAAATCGATGATGTCATCCATGATGCGTTGCGCATAGGCAATATGTTGTTTGAATAAATCCCAGTTAAACGTGGCATGCTTGGTGAACGGATTTTCTACATAAGAATATAAATTGATGGCCAGCAAGCGACAAGAATCGTAAGGACACAATGGAATTTCACCGCAAGGATTGGTAGAAACTGTTTTAAATCCTAAATCTGCATAACAATCCGGCAATGATTCACGTATGATGGTATCCCAGAATAAAATGCCCGGTTCTGCTGACTTCCAGGCGTTGTGTACGATTTTTTTCCAGATAGCTAAAGCATCCACTTCTTTTTGAGTGGAAGGTGTTTTACTGTCTACTGGAAATTGCTGTGTAAACGATTTTTGTTGTTCGACTGCTTGCATAAATTTGTCATTTATACGAACAGAAATATTGGCGCCTGTTACTTTTCCTTGTTCTAATTTAGCATCAATGAAATCAACAGCATCAGGATGTGTAATGGAAACCGACAACATGAGCGCACCGCGTCGTCCATCTTGTGCTACTTCGCGTGTAGAATTAGAATAGCGTTCCATAAACGGCACTAAACCGGTAGAGGTCAATGCTGAATTTTTTACAGGTGAACCTTTTGGACGAATATGCGATAAATCGTGGCCAACACCACCGCGACGTTTCATCAGCTGCACTTGTTCTTCATCAATTTTCATGATACCACCATAAGAATCCGAAGCGCCATCATTTCCAATCACAAAGCAATTTGATAAAGAGGCAATTTGAAACGGATTGCCGATTCCAGTCATAGGACTTCCTTGAGGAATGATATATTTGAAATTCTTTATCAAATCGAAGATGGTTTCTTCTGACAAAGGATTCGGATAATTCAATTCTATTCGAGCAATTTCACCAGCGATTCTGTGGTGCATATCGTCCGGTGTTTTTTCAAAAATATTACCTAAAGAGTCTTTCAACGCATACTTGTTTAGCCAAACTCTTGCAGCTAAATCATCGCTGTTGAAGTATTTTAAAGAAGCGCCTATTGCCTCGTCTTGCGTATAGGTTGTTTTGTTAGTTATGGTGTCTGAAGTTTGCATTTAATGGTAATTTTTCAATTTTAGCGGACCATAAAATTACTCATTTAAAACAGTTATACAATACCTAAATTTAGTAAAGTTTCACTGTATAATTTATAACTAATTGAAATACTGTATTTTAATTTTTTATAAACATAAAAATGTTTACAAATATTTTTCAACTCATGTTGATATAATTTAAATCAAGTTTATTTTCTTGTAAATAAATTATTTTAAGTAATTTGTCAAATAAAAATAAAAAGTCGAAGTAAAATTTACTTCGACTCTTTTATTACTGATCCATTTTTACAATTTTCGGATAGAATGTTCCAACGATATCTACCAGTTCGGTTTGTGCTTTCATAACTTCACGGATATCTTTGTACGCTTGCGGTGCTTCGTCTAAACCTGCACCTAATAATGTAACACCATTATCTTTCAGCACTTTTTTCATATCGTTCATTGTGATAGAACTTAACGCTTTGGAACGCGACATTCTTCGGCCTGCACCATGCGACGCAGAATTTAAAGAAGATGCCACACCTTTACCATTCACAATAAAACCAGGCGCAGTCATGGAACCAGGAATGATACCTAACACATTTTTTCCAGCTGGCGTCGCTCCTTTTCGATGCACGATCAACTCTTGTCCGTCGTGCATTTCTTTCCACGCAAAGTTATGATGATTTTCTACGATCGTTAACGGATCTTCATTCATTGCTTTCGCTATTTTACGGTGAATTTCGTGGTGACATGCTGATGCGTAATCACCTGCTAAATTCATTGCCAGCCAGTATTCCAGACCTTCTTGTGTATCTAATGATAACCACGCTAAGTTCTTCGCTTCGTTCGGCAGTTTGCATGTTTGCATCGCTAATTTAGTATAGTGATTGGCAACGGTTGCACCTAAGCCACGCGAACCTGAATGCGATAACAATCCAATGTAATTACCAACAGGCAATTTCAAGGTATTGTTTTCTTCTTTGATCTCAACGATACCAAATTCTACGAAATGATTTCCTGAACCTGATGTACCTAATTGCTTTGCTGCTTTAAACTGCAACGATTTCAGCAACGGATTTTCATCGAATTCTTTTCGGTCTATCACTTCATGTTCTGATGATTTGGTGAACTCTTTACCAGCACCGAACAAGGTATTTTCTTTCAGCAAATTCTTAAAATAATCTTCTTTAGATTTTAGAAATTTTTCGCTGATATCGAAAACAGATAAGCACATACGACAACCGATATCAACACCAACACCAAAAGGAATGACAGCATTTTGTGTAGCCAAAACGCCGCCAATCGGCAAGCCATAACCTTGATGTGCATCAGGCATCAACGCGCCGGCAACCGTAACAGGAAGTTTCATTGCCGTTTCCATTTGTTTCACTGCGCCTTCTTCAATATCACCAATACCATAAGAAGCATATTGCAGTTTATCATTTCTCAGAAAATATTCATTGCTTTCTGTTTGCAATGCATCGGTTAATAATTCTTCCGAAATGGTCATGTGCGATTTCTCACCTTTACGCAACAAGCGAATGTTATAATCAATCAACGCATTTGCAATTTTAGACAATGGTTCACTTTCGGTAAATTCAAACGGATTCGCTAAGATGTCTTGCAATATCTGTAACGCATCTTCCAGTGAATGATGTTTGTAATGCTTATGCATGACATCAATCACGATAGCGATGGTTCTGTCTTCAGGATAATTTATTTTTCTAAGGTCTTTGCCTTGTAATTTTAATTTTGCCATTTTTTTTGATTTTTAATTTTTTGTTTGTGTCAGAGATTTGACAGCGTTTATTGTTTACTGCCAAATCTCTTTTCACAAACTACATACAATATTTTTAATAATTAATTTTAGACATCTCACCAATTACAAAAGTATTTTTTCCTTTTTCAGCAATTTTTGTGATTGTTTCCATGTACTTAATAAATTTGATGTATTCATTTTCTTTCATCAAATCTGCAGCATTTTTTAATGTTCTGGCAGAAGCAACAGCCGTTCTTGCATTTTCTAAATCTGTTTTAGATCTAATTTTTGCTTCTAACTGTTTTGCAAATAAATCCTGGATCATTTTAGGAAACGTAATGTCTTTTAATTTTGCTTCAATAATTTCGACACCAAACAAAGCGGCATCTTTTATTAATTCTTCTGTTTTGAAATCTGTAATTTCTTGTCTTTTTTCATTCAAATCTTCAGAACTAACCGCAGAAATTTTATTTCTTACTATTAACTGCGCAATATTACCGATCCTTGTTTCAGCTTCATTCATTTTATTGTAATTATTTATGTAGCTACTGATATCGAATGTATTTAAGAACAATTCTCCATTTGTAATTTTATAAGCAAGCATAAAAGAAAAACGTAATGCCACATTATCGCTGGTTAACACTTCCTGGTTATTGATAGTAAACGTTTTTTCTATGGTAGGCAAAGTAACTAACTCAGTTCTTTCCCAAAAATCCCAGACTTTATAATAGCCTGCGTTCCATTGTTCTTTCAATTGATTATCTCTATACAAATAACCGGTTTCGTTTCTTTTTACTTCATATGTCTGTTTAAAAATTCTCATTGTTTTGTAATTTAATTAGTTAATAATAAATGCTGATGAAGAGCATACATTCTATAGAAAGGAATTTATATTTAGTTTATGAACTAAATAAACGGTATCCTATAAACTGCAGTTTCTAAAGAACGCTTTTTTAAAGCAACTCTTCATCAGCCAATCTGGAGTGACAGTCCGGGTTTGATTTTGAGTCAAACTGTTGCAACCAAGCAAACGAGGATTCGAACCTCTGGGCAATTTTCATCCGCAATACCTTTTTCTACGAAAATGCCCTATTTGAAAAAGTGACGGTTATTATTTAATTCATCATTGCTTCGCTTCTGAAACCAACTACGTTGATGCGTTTATCATCGAATGTTTTTTCATCTTTATTGAAGATCTCAGCAACAGTCATTGGTTCGGTAACATTGATATCTACTTTCATTTTATCTGCTAACTGCTGTGCTTTCTCAACACTCAATTTTCCGAAATTATATTTCGCGATCAATCTTCCTTTACGCATCAATGCGCTGTCAATTTTTGAAATCGGCATATTGAACGTACAGATAATTTGTGTGTTCAAGCAATCGCCTAACAAGCCATCCGAAATATTCAATAAGTTAGAAACCGCTGAACTTCCTGTGATTTGCCTGTCCATGATAATGTTTTCCGCATCTTCAATGATCAAAACCGAATTCGGATAATCCAGTAACAAATTCATAAACTCAGGATTGGTGATATTTGCAGCCACACTTGGCGGCACGAACAACACACGTTTCTTCACTTTACCAATTAAATAACGCAGATACGTTGTTTTTCCTGTGCCAGGCAAGCCATGCAGCAACACTATACCTTTGTCATTTTTCTTGTTCAAGCGTTGCTGAATAATACTGTCGATCTGCATAAATTCGTCTTCATAATACAATTTCAAATCAAGCTTTGTTTTCTTTACTTCAATTTCTTTCAACGAAAAACAATTTCCTTCAAATGATATTAAATTCAACTCAAATTCTTTTTTACGTTCTCGTCTTTTAAATGTTTTTAATTTTTCTGCCAACGTTTGAATCGCATGTTCATTTTCTTGTAGAGCATAAATCGTGCAAAAACTATCACCTAAATGCAGCACTGATTTATCATTCATCACTACAATTGCATATACAAATTCAAATTTCGCTTTCTTCTTGTTGTTTTCCATTTGCCTGCTGGTAAACACGTGTGCAATTTCATCCATCCTTTCAGTAGTTAGATAATTCAATCCTTTTTCAAAATCGAACGGATGAATATTAAAGTGCAATGGCAGCTTACCATTTAAGGTAAAGAACAATTGCTTTGCGTTCAGATAACTGTGGCTGTTCAATATTTCATTGATGTCCAGTTTGTTTATATTTTGTACAAATTCCATACTCTTATTTTTTACTTTTTTATAATACTTTGCCACTGCGATGTTCATCGCATTTTGGCTTTAATACACCTTATTTTATTGTGTATTTGCTAAAAGACTGCCGGAAATTTTTATAATAAAAAAGCCCGACATGTGGTGCCGAGCTTCATATATAGTTGATGTTTGAATTAACTAAAGAGATGACTTCGACACAAAGAACAAACAGGATCCTTTGCTCCTATTGATTCGTGACTGTTGTTAAAAATTATTCTACGCATTATATTTTTTATTTTGCTGTGCAAAGATAAATCAATTGTTTTCATACTTCCAAATATTTTATAAAAAAAAGTTGTTAAAGCAACTAAATTTAGAATGAGTATAAATTAGTGATGAATAATTTTTATAAAAAAAAGCTACATCATCTAAATTTATTTCTATAACTGAAAACCTTTTGTATAGGTTTCCCATTTGTCGATTACTGCCTGGAAATTTTCAGGTAATGGCATTTCAAAATACATTTCTTCGTTGGTTCTTGGATGAATAAAACCAAGGCTTTGCGCATGGAGCGCGTGATATGGCATAAGCTTCCAGCAGTTTTCAATAAACATTTTATACTTGCCATACACTGTACCTGCTAAGATTTGATCACCGCCATAACTGTAATCACCAAATAGCGTGTGTCCTATGTATTTCATGTGCACACGTATCTGGTGCGTGCGTCCAGTTTCTAATTTACATTTTACTAAAGTAGTATAACCGTAGCGTTTTAGTACTTCGTAATTCGTAGCTGCATATTTTCCGCTGCTGCCATCTTCCACAGCCATAAATACTTTGCGATTGTTTGGATTTCTCGCCACGTTGCATTCAATTCTTCCTGATTTTTTTTCAATATCATTCCATATCTGTTCGTAACCCTCGGGTTTGTATCGGCATTGTCGACTGGTAACCTTTCTATTCCTGAAAACAGCAAAAAACCATTATACATCAGGCCGAAACCATCGAAAGTTACGTCCGGGGGAAATACAACTTCTGCTTGCTCTATTTTGTAATTATCTGCCTGTATCCGCTGGATTATCAACTTGTTCTCATCAACAACAGGCGTGTAATAATACCCGTTCCATAATTCTACATACTGTGAAAAAAAATGCTCCGAGCGTTCCAGAATTCTGACAAGTGTATCTGCGTGCATTTTTGATATGTAAGCAGTTTGCTTATTTTTTCCAGTATTGTCTTTCGTTTTTTTATTGTGAAAAAACACCATGCTTCCATCAGGCTGTTCGAAAACAGAACTGATTCCAGTTTCAATGATCTCTGCTTCATGCAGAATATTGCCATCTGGCGTAAGGGTAAAAATACGTGTCAGGTATCTTTTATCATTCGGATTTCCAGGTGAAATACAGTAGAAGTTGCCATTTTTTAAGGGGGTAACGATAAAACGTCCATCTGCTTGAAAAGGGGTGATAAATTCCTTTTTCCAGACGATATCACCTTCAAAATTCGATTTGCACAGGTACACCCTGCTCCGTTTGCTGGATTCGACTGTATCCACCCTCCCACTTGCCATAAAAAGGTAACCATCTGAGAGTTGAAACACCTGGCTTATATGGTCGCTGCTGGCAAACTGATATTTTTTTTCCCAAACAGGTTGACCTTTGGAGTCGATTTTTATCAGAATAGATTGGCCCCTTACAAACTTGCCTGAAAAATCTTTTTTATCTCCTCCCAATATGAACGACTCATCTGGGCAGTGTATAATCGAAAAAATGGTTATATCGTTATCGGGATATATAGTCGACCAAAGTGTTTTCCCGTCAGCCCCGATTTTGCGAAAGATGCATTGACTTTCCCTTGTTTGTATGTGCGCGGAAAAAGATGATGATATGATTTCATTGTGCTCCCCTATGTAAATGTGGGAGCCATATTCATTCGCATGAGGTGTATTAAATTTTAACGTAAAGCACTCATCTGTCTGGGCTGTAAGTAAAAACGTAAAATGAAGAAAAATACTAATGGATAGGAGAGTGAAAAAATTCATATTATACTTATTTTTTTGGGAAATGAGTAGTTGGGCTCTAGCCATGAATATGCGCCTGCTATGGCTAATGCCAAACAAAATGAAATGTACGATGACTTTTACAAAGTTACAACTGATGCCAGCAGTTCATCCAGATTCCCCATCGCCATCGAGAATCCTTCCCGGAATCCAAGTTCTATAATCTTTTCCAGATCAGCCAGGCGTTCGTATTGCAGCGTGATAGATACAAGTGTATGGCTG
>CALLKF010000183.1 GCA_938008535.1 uncultured Saprospirales bacterium
ACGATATTTTACATTCCCACTTTAAAAGTATCATTTCATCATCAGCCGACTTTTCAAAAGTTGTTAAAGTTCAATTAGACGAAATCCTATCCTTGCTCGTAACAAATTTTGATGATGAAGAATTACCATTACAAGAGCAAGTAAGATTTAATCAACTCATTATTCAAATGGACGGTGATAAAGCTGCAGCACAAGCCATTATGGACGCGGAGAAACATATATTTGATGAACAAGTTGACTTTTTGCAACTACTTACTAACGCTTCCTTCAATCCAGAGTTGTCAGGTGCAACTAAAGTAACACAAGCTCTTGCAGTTTCGATAAGCCAACCTTGGATAGTTGAAGCCCACGACACATTTACTGCACAAAGCAGAAATAAAATACCACAGACGGTTGAACTTGCAATTGATGATTTTAAAGCATCAACAATAGACGGCAGCGATGAAATAGAACTTTTACATAAACAAGAAACTTTTTATCAAAATGTATTAGATATAGAGCTTGCTAAACTTTCATTTCCTTTTGCAGGAGTAATTATTGGAGCACTAGTTTGTTTATTTGGCTTATGGGCATTTAGCTTACACGTTATTGCTGGTATAGTTGGACTTGGCATTGGTGGCGTCCTCATTTGGAATTCAATTAACAATCAAAACAAAGCCAAAAATCAAATCGCTGAAAATGTTGAAGAACGTAAACGAAAAGCAATTGAAGTTTTAAGTGATGCTACAAAATATAAAGGAACACTTACAGTACAAAAATAAGCTCAATGTCTAGTAATAATGTAACGATACTATGTATCGAAACTGCCAATTCTATTACTTCAGTTGCTATTGCAAAAAATGGTAAATGCATACATAGCAAACACATTTTAGAACCAAACAAAGCTGCTGATACATTACATATTTTAATAGAAGAACTTTTAAAAGAATCTTCTATACAATTTAATCAGTTAGATGCTATAGCAATAAGTGCTGGACCAGGTTCGTATACTGGTTTACGCATTGCTGCTGCAGCTGCAAAAGGATATTGTTACTCGCTAAATATTCCTTTAATTGCAATTCCAACTTTAGAAGCTATGGTTTATGGTGTCATTCATCGATATCAATTGACAGGTGTCGATTTTTATTTTCCTATGATTGACGCAAGAAGAATGGAAGTTTTTACAACACTATTTTCTAATAAAATTATAGTTGAAAAATCTTTTATTTCATTAATTATTGACGAAAATTTTAAAAATTTATTAGAATTTAATAAAAAATATTTACTCTTTGGAAATGGTTCTAAAAAGATAAAAAATATACTATCTGATAATAAGATTATATTTTTTGATGATTTTTCACCAAGCTCGGAAGACCTTTGTTTATTGGCATTTCAGCGTTTTTTAAATTCAACTTTTGAAGATATTGCCTATTTTGAACCGAATTATTATAAAGCATTTTATTCCACTCAATCTAAATAAATTATTATAATTTGTAATAATTTAATTTTTTTTGCGTTTCTAAATGCAACCATTCTGCATTAAAACAATTCTTAATATTACGGATTCAATTTTGTCCGATCTTAAAGAACATAAACATTTATAAAATTAAAATTATGTCAGTAAACATGAACAGTATTGTGCAACCAGAATTAAGAATTGATTACCAGATTTTACGTAAATCTGTATTAGTGCTTAGAGCCGTAAATCACAAATTACGTCAAGAAATGATAAAGATTATTGAAGCAGAAGGTAAAATAACTGTAACAGAATTATACATCAAATTACGACTAGAACAATCAGTTGCATCTCAACACTTGGCTCTATTAAGAAGAGCTGGTGTAGTAATAACAACTCGTGAAGGAAAATTTATTTATTATTCAGTTGATAAAAGTAGAATAAAAGAAATTTCAAGACTATTACAAGAATTAGTTAAATAGTTAGTGGTTCAGAAAAAATAATATGTAAAACTATCATTTTTTGTTAAAAAATGCTTTTTTTTGATTTAAATCAATTATTGTTTATACAATATCGATACGATTTATCAAAATTTTTATATATTTGTCACGAACTAAACTACAAACTATTTTTATGGAAAATTTTGAATTTCAAACCGAGAAAATCGAAAAAGCTGCAGAATTGCTAAAAGCAGTTGCTCATCAACTTCGATTAAAAATCATCAAACTGATTCATGACAAGAAAGAAGTGAATGTAAATGTTATTTACAACACTTTGAAAATTGAGCAATCAATTACTTCTCAGCATTTAAAAATTCTAAGAGGTGTTGATGTTGTTCAAACTCGTCGTGATGGCAAGAAAATCTATTACAAGTTAAACTATGATAGATTATCTGCGATGAACAGAGGTATTGATTTATTTGAAGAATTTACAGCTGCTCGCAAAGTGGCTGCTAAAAAGAAAAAATAATTCAATAAGTTTTTTCAAAACAATTACAAAACTATTATTTATCGTATTTTCGGTAAATAATAGTTTTTTTTATGTCCAATTTAGTAAATGAATTTAACGACTATCGTTCTAAAATGAACGATGTAATTTTAGGTCAGAAAAACCTAACCATCAACCGCTTTTTTAATTTGGATATGCACGCATATGCAGATGGCGCAATCGATGCAAAAACAAAAGAAATGTTGGGTTTGGTTGCTTCTATGGTGTTGCGTTGCGATGATTGTATCAAATATCATTTAGGAAAATCGCACGAAGCAGGTTTAACCACAGAGCAAGTGTATGAAGTATTTGCCATTGCCAACTTAGTTGGTGGTAGCATCTGTATTCCACACACACGTCGAGCTGCCGAATATTGGCAAGAATTAACAGATTTGAAAATTTGAAAATGCGTTAATCTGAAAATTATTTCTAAAAACAAAAAACAATTTTAATTCTAAATAAAAAATAATTTGAAAAAGATTCTTGAATAATGATAAACTCATTTTCAAATTTTCAAATTTTCAAATTTTCAAATTAACTTCATGAAAAAACTATATCTTTTCGATTCGTTCGCACTTATTTATCGTGCGTATTTTGCCTTTCAGAAAAATCCTTTGATGAATTCCAAAGGACAAAATGTGTCAGCAATCACTGGATTTCTAAACACGATTTGGGAAATAAAAACCAAATACAATCCTACGCACTATGCTATTGTTTTTGATGCGCCAGCACAAACCGATCGTCAAGCTGAACATGAATTTTATAAAGCACATAGACAAGAAACACCAGATGATATTGTGTGGTCAGTGCCATATATTAAAGATATTATCAGAGCCATGAACATGCCTGTTGTTGAGCTCGCTGGCTACGAAGCAGATGATTTAATCGGAACACTTGCTGTAAAAGCTGCAGCAGAAGGTGTTGAGTGTTATATCGTTTCGCCAGACAAAGATTTAGGTCAAGTAGCAAGCGATAATATTTTTATTCACAAGCCACCTTTCATGGGAAAACCTGCTGAAGTGCTTGGCGTAGAAGAACTCAATAAAAAATGGGAAATTAAAGATCCAAAACAAATCATCGATATACTCGGACTTTGGGGCGACGCTGTCGATAATATTCCTGGCGTGAAAGGCATTGGTGAAAAAGGTGCAAAAATGCTGATTCGTCAATTTGGTTCTATCGAAAATATTTATGAAAATATTGATGAAGTAAAAGGCGCAATAAAAGACAAACTGATTGAACATAAAGAAATGGCGATGATTTCTAAACAATTGGCAACCATTATTGTAGATGCACCAGTTGATTGGATTGAAGATGACTATATTTTAAAAGAGTTTAACAAAGAAAAACTCACTGAAATTTTTGCCGAATTAGAATTTAAAACGTTAGGTAAGAAAATAATTGGTGATGGTTATGATAAAAACGCAACATCTACCACAACACCAGCAAAACCAAGTGTTGTAGCTAATATCAATCAAACATCTTTATTTGGTGAGGCAACTACTGATGCTGAAAATGATGCGTTGTCAGACGAATCAACAAGTGTGCAATATCATGCAGGAAAAAATATTTCAAACACAGAACATCAGTATTTTTTAATTGATACACCAGAAAAAATTCAGGAATTAATTTTAAAATTATCTACACAAAAAGAAATTTGTTTCGATACGGAAACTACTTCCGTTGATGCGAATAATTGCGAATTAGTTGGTATATCATTTAGTATTGAACCAACCATCGCATATTATATTCCGATTTCTGAAAATCAAACAGAAGCACAAAAAATTATCGATTTATTTAAACCAATTTTAGAAAAT
>CALLKF010000184.1 GCA_938008535.1 uncultured Saprospirales bacterium
TTACACTAAGTATTACAATGGTTGGTATGGCTACATCTGAACTACAAATTGATGGCAGCAAAGATGACGTAAATGTTACGTTGTCAGAAGAAACGAGTTTATTAAATGATGTAGTTGTTTCTGCATCAAGAGTAGAAGAAAAAATCCTTGAATCACCTGTAACCATTGAAAAAATGGATGCAAAAATGATTAAAAATGCAGCAGCAGCTGATTATTATGATGATTTAGGAAAATTAAAAGGTGTACAAACCATAAATGGTTCTATGACTTTAACATCGATAAACACACGTGGTTTCGGTGGTATTTCAAATACTCGTTTCGTTCAGTTAATGGACGGTATGGACAACGCTGCACCATTATTAAACTTTCCTACAGGTAACATTGTAGGTATTGGCGAGTTAGATATTAACAATACTGAATTATTGCCTGGTGCAGCTTCTGCATTATACGGTCCAAATGCATTCAATGGTATTTTATTAATGAATTCTAAAAATCCATTTGAACAACCTGGCTTTAGTTTTCAAGTAAAAGGTGGTTTTGCTCAAGCAAAAAATGGATATGGTGTAAAACCAATGGGTACTGCTGCAATGCGTATCGCACATGCATTTAAGTCTAAAAAAACAGGTGAAGATATTGTTGCTTTAAAAGCAAATTTCAGCATTTTCCAAGGAACTGATTGGTCTGCGAATGATTATGGCACAGATAGAGTTGATGGTTCAAATCCTACAAATTCACCCAATTTTGATGGTATGAACACATACGGTGATGAAAATAGAATTTTTGTTCCTTATGAAGCAAATAGAGCCAACTTTATTGGATTAGGTGCTAATGCAGTAAAACCAGTAGTTAGACCACAAGTAACTTCTGCTGTTGAAGCTCAAATCAGACAACAAGTAACTGCACAGGTAAATGCTAATATTCCAGCAATTACTGCAGGTGTTACTGCTGCTGTTCGTCAGCAAGTATATAACCAAGCAATCGCAGGTGGCGCTGATCCAGCAACTGCTAACGCAATGGCTGATGCATATATCGCTTCACCAGCTGGACAAGCTGTAATTGCAGCGCAAGTACAAAATCAAGTTCAAACTTTAATAAATAGTAATACTGCTGCAGTTTTAGCAGGTGCAACTGCTCAAGGTACAATTGATAGTATTACAAATGTTAGGTCTTTTCAATTTGCAACTTCACGACTTGATTCAGTTCGTTCATTATTAGGTTTCGATTTAAGAAGAACTGGTATACAAGAAGGTCAATTATTAGATAACCAAAAAGCACAATCTATTAAAGGTGATTTTGGAATTTATGTACGACCTTTTAAAGATAAATCTTATGAGTTTTCTTACAACTATAGAGTTGGATATGGTAATTTAGTATATCAAGGTTCTGAGCGTTATGCATTACGTAATTTCACTCAACAATTCCATAAAGTAGAAATTAAATCTAAAGATTTCTTCGTTCGTTCTTATATGTCTCAAACTAAAGATGGTGACTCTTACAACAACACTGCTTTAGGAGCATTAACAAATGAAGCAGTATCAGGTACTAGATCTCAATGGGCACCAACTTATATTGGAAATTACGCACCAACTATTATTGGTTTAGCACTGCAATCTCCATCTGCTGCACAAGATCGGAAGAGCACACGTCT
>CALLKF010000185.1 GCA_938008535.1 uncultured Saprospirales bacterium
CTTGTTCATATAGGATGCCAATTTTTTAAAAGTAAATTGTTCAAATCCTAAATCGTAAATTAAGTCAATACTATGCTTAATAATTTCCTTACCGAGTTCACTACTTTCTGGGTCTTTTAAATAAATATTTTCGTTTACTTTAAATGAAACTTGATAATCCATAATATAAAATTCATCTCAAATGTAGTTAAAATTTAATACACAATAGTAATGTTTCCATAAAAGATATTTTAACAATTATTTACAATAGTATTACTATCGTTTGCAAAAGTATTAACTATATTTGTAGTGTACTAAAAGTGATAAGATAAATTAAGCATATTATGACATATCAACCATAAAAGCCGAGATGGCCTAAGTTTCTTTTCATTAAGTGTGTGTGTAGAGCAACCGAATCGCTCTGATTCGGTTGCTCAATTTTATGGTAAATTTTAAAAAAATTATCACTACCATAAATGAATTATCTAAAAATAATAAACATTAGTTCTTTTCATTAGTTGTGTGTAGAGCAATCGAATCGCTTTGGTTCGGTTGCTCAATTTTTGAAACTAATTTAAAAAATAAAAAATGAATGACAATAATATAAGCATAAGTAAAACAATACATAAAATATTTGCATTAATACAGTTAGATAAAGCTGAAGTAACTGACGTTTATTTAATAGCAATTTTAACTGGAATCATACAACTTACATTGCCACTTGGCATTCAATCTATCATTAGTTTTGTGCAAGCTGGAGAATTCAGTACTTCAATTATTATTTTAATTGGACTTGTTGTATCTGGCGTTTTTGCTGCAGGTTATTTAATTGTATTGCAAAAAAAGATTACTGAAAAAATTCAACAGAAAATATATTTGCGATATGCTTATGCATTTACAGAACATCTACCTAAAATTGATATTAAAAGAGTACAATCTTATTATCTTCCAGAATTAATCAATCGTTTTTTTGAAACTACATCTTTACAAAAAAGTATTTCAAAAATTTTACTCGACATTCCATCTGCTACTTTACAAATCTTATTCGGTCTAATTTTATTGTCTTTTTATCATCCAATTTTTATAGTGTTTTCTGTTGTTTTGGTGATGTTGTTAATTTTTATAATTGTAATAACCTTTAAAAAAGCAGTTGAAACAAGTTTAAATGAAAGCGATTATAAATACAAATTAGCTGCATGGATTCAAGAATTAGCGCGTGTTCTAAAGTCATTTAAATATTCTAGAAACACAAATTATCATTTAGAAAAATCTGACAATCTAACACAAGGATATTTAAATTCCAGAACAGCACATTTTAAAGTATTGTTATTGCAGTATTGGACACTCATCATATTTAAAGTATTAATCACTTTTTTAATGTTGAGTATCGGTGCTTATTTATTAATAAATCAACAGCTGACCATAGGACAATTTATTGCATCTGAAATTGTAATCATTACCATTTTAGCTTCAATTGAAAAATTAATTAGTACCATTGAGAACGTATACGATGCATTTACTTCTGTTGAAAAATTATCAAAAATAATAGACAAACCTATTGAAATATATGGCAATCTGCATTTTGAAAACAACATTAAAATCAATACTGTATATAATGTACAAAATATTTCCTTTTCGTTTGATGACAAAGTAACCGTATTAAACAATGTATCATTTGATATAAAAAAAGAAGAGAAAGTTTGTATAATGGGTGAAGATGGTGCAGGCAAAACTATTTTACTAAAATTATTGAGTGGTATTTATACAGTTAGTAATGGTACAATTTTGGTAAACAATATTCCAATACTAAATTATAATTTAGATTCTCTACGTGATAATATTGGACTATTAACGAATAAACAAGATATTTTTGAAGGCAATTTATTAGATAATATTACGATGGGCAACTCCATTTCAACTAGTACAATTTATGAAGTAGCTGAAAACGTTGGTTTGCTTTCATTTTTACAACAATTGCCAAACGGACTAGAAACATTAGTGCAACCTTTAGGAAATCAACTTTCAACAAGTTCTATTGAAAAAATTATTTTGTTGCGTTTATTAGTTCATAATTATTCTATTTTATTAATGGATGAGCCATGGATTCGTTCTGAATCAAATATTCAATCTATCATCATTCAATATTTACTTCAATTAAAAAATCAAACAGTAATTGTAGTTTCAAATGATGAAAACTATGCTTCAAAATGTGATAAAATAATTTACTTAAATAAATCTGGACAAGTAGAATTTGTTGGAAATTGGAACGATTTTAAACTACTTAAACAATAGAAAATGAATACAGACGAAAATATAAAAAAATGGAAATCGTATGAAAATATTTATTTTTTAAAATCAAAAAATAGCTTACGATTTTCTTTAATTTTCTTACTAATTGGATTTCTAGTAATCTTATTCTTGCCTTGGACTCAAAACATCATGTCTAAAGGTTATGTAACTGCATATAACTTAAATGAACGTACACAACAACTAAACGCTATCATTGCTGGCTCTATTGATAAATGGTATATTAAAGAAGGTGATTTTGTAAAAAAAGGTGATACTATTTTGTTCATTTCAGAAATTAAAGAAGATTATTTCGACCCCAATTTAGTTCAAAATACCAAAAGCCAAGTGGATGCTAAAAAAATGGCAG
>CALLKF010000186.1 GCA_938008535.1 uncultured Saprospirales bacterium
TGATGCCAAAAAGTAAGCAAAAAGCATTTGTGAAAAGCAAGGCAATTTTTAATCTTTTTTTCCTACGGAAAAGATTAAAACCGAAGCTAAAATGAACGCAGATGCTTCATTGCCAAAACGCTTCGTTCATTTTACTTCTATTGCTGTGCTTTTCACAAACCTAACTCTTTTGCGATTCGGTGCTTTGCGTTTTGTAGTTTGTTTAATTTATTTGGATTTTTAAATCAAAATACTCTGTATTTATTAGAACTAAATTGAAATATCTAAATCATAGAGCACAGATTAAACGGATTTTATAGATAAAAAGCAGCACCATTTATTTAAAACGGTGCTGCTCTTTACCAATTGAATTAGGATAGCTTAGAATATGACTATCTTGCCAATTGAGTGTTCGTTGTTGTTGGTAACTGCTTCAATGACGTAAATATCTTTCGGTAAGTTTGGTAAAAACAACCTGTTTTCTGGTTTCTCTATCCTTAAAACAGCGGATCCAATACTATTGTATATCGTTAAGGTTACAATTTTTGCGTTTGTTTTGTTGATGACAGATAATTCGCCATTGTTTACCACATATTTTAATTCAATTGAATTATAACTGTTTTTAATTCCTAAAATGGTTGTTGTGTCTAACACTTTTAATTGAATAGTGATTATAGAATCGCAACCATTTATAGTTTGTAAAATAGAGATGTAATTTCCTGGTGCAGCAACCGTATTTCCATTTGGTAAGGTGTACGTATTCGGTACGTAAACTGAATCTTGCTTCGTGATATTATATACTGGATTTACCGCTACATAGGTTGTAATTACAGAATCGCAGCCAAGTACGTTACGGAATGTATTTACATAGGTTCCGCCAGTGGTTACCGTTGTTCCATTCGGTAAGGTATAATTTTGTCCAAAGCAAAGTGACACTGGAACTGTGGTCGCAGATGTTGAAAGCGTTGATAATAAAATTGAAATAATAGAATCGCAGCCAACACTGTTGGTGAGTGTGTCTTTATAACTTCCACCAACAGAAACTATTTTTCCGCTTGGTAATGCATAGAAAGTACCTTGACAAAAAGTAGTTTGAATAGATGATGATGATTGCATAATTAAATTAGTGGTGATAATGGAATCTTGACCATTTGGTTTTACTATGGTAGAAACATACGTACCGGCATTGGTGACCACTCTGCCATCAGGTAAGGTATATGAACTTAAATTACAATTACGGACAGTTTTAGTGGAATAAACAGGTATTTGGCGCAATTGAATATTTACGGTATCAATTTTTCCATTCGTCAGTGTGTAGTTGAAATATTTAGTGATGTAACCAACTCTTTCTGCTTTAAAACGGAATGTGCCTTGTCGTGGTGTGCCCATTTTATAAAAACCAGCAACATTGGAAGTGGATGTGATGGCAGTATCTGCAAAACTAATGGTTGCATTGATAATTGGTTGTGTCGTATTGGTATCCGTAACGGTTCCTACTATGCGAGCTGCACGCACATACGTTGGTTTTATAACATGTAATCCTTTTATCATATCGCTTAAGGTAATTAAACCAGATTTATAAAAGCCATACGCGCCCCAAACGCCGTTCTCTGTGCGTGTACTGGTTGGCTGTGTATCGTAGTAGCCAATGGTGATTACATTATCCGGAACCGATGCATCAAAAATGGCTAAGCCATCAGAATAATAAGAAGCGATGATATAATCATTTAAGACGTGGATATTGTGTAATATTTCCTGGTTGTTGGGTAATACTCTGAATTCAGATAATTTTACAATATTATTGGTATCTGAGACGTCATACGCTTCTGCTGGAAATCCATATTCTTCATGTGAAACAAAAAGTGTTTTATTATCATCGGATAACCACATATTGTGAATGGTGTTGTATTCCGTGGCAAAATCCTGAATAACTCTTGGATGTGCTTTGTCTTTAACGTCCCAAATGGTGAAGCGATTATTGTAGATATGCGCCTGATACATGATGTTGTTTCTGGAGTAGCAATCATGTACATAATTAGTAGAAGTTCCACCCAGCGATGGTGTAAATCCGACATAACGTGGATGTTTTGGGTCTGGTTTTAAGTCATAGATGGCAACACCATTATTATTAACACCATTGATAACGGTTCGTCCGCCATTTAAATATAAAAAACCACTGTCATCTATATATAAGGAGTGCGTTTTTAAGATAGTATCGTTTCCACCACCAGATTTAAACGTATCTACTTTTCCACCTGGCAAGGTTGTTAAATCATAAATTAATACACCTTCTGAATTGGCATTTATGTTATTGTCCTGCGTAATGTATGCATGGTTTTTCCAGGTTTGACATTCGCGCCACAAACCTTGAGAGCCAGGAATAAACTTTACTTCTACAGGTGTAGTTGGTGTGGTAATATCCACAATAGATAATCCTTTGGTGGTGCCTACTAATGCATATTCTTTGTTGTTTACCAGGTCATTCCAACCCCAACTTCCAGACAAATTCATGCCTGTGTAGGTTCTTTTACCGAGCAATTGGCAATTGTATTGTGCCTGCGTGGCAAATATAAATTGAATGCTTATGAAGATAAGTAAGCTGATTTTTTTCATCTGTTGTTTGTATTGTGTTATTTGTACGACTTAGTTTGTAAATTGCGTTTTACAAGCTAAAGATACATAAAGTTCTGATTTTGAGAAAATAACTCGTTTTATTCAGACAGAAAAAACTTTTTTGTGTAAGTTTTCTTCCATAAAATAACTTTTATGTTGTACGTTCCAGATTTTAGATTTGCAAAATAGGGTACAAGATCGTTTGTTTTGCAGCTTGCATCTTTTTTTTTTTCTTTAGATAGGATTTGGGTTTGTGACACTGCTTTTGGGCACTTTTCAGCGTTTATCTGCATTTTTGAAGCCATTATCTTACGCTCGTCAGCTCTTATTTTAGCTGTGTCAGACACTATCTTAGCCGTGTAAGATAGCATTTTGGTTGTGTAAGGAGTTATCTTAGCTGTGTAAGACTCTATCTTCGCTGTGTCAGTAGTGTTTTAGGTATGACGGAATTCATCTTAGCCGTGTCAGTTTTCATTTTAGCTTTGTCAGCAAGTATCTTCGTTGTGTTGGAAAGCATCTTGCGTGTGTAAGCCCTAGTTTTCGGTGTGTCAGCATTCATCTTCGCTGTGTGAATACTGATTTTAGCTGTGTCAGCATTCATTTTGGTGGTGTAAGACTCGATTCTACGTGTGTCAGACTTGATTTGCGGTGTGTTGAATGTGTTATTGTATTGGTTTATAGAGATTTACACTTGTTGAGTTTTACTATTATTGATGGTGGATGTGCTTATATATTAGTGATTTTGGTAATTTGTGGTGTGAAAGTGGTGTGGTGGTTTGTGACGTTTGGAAAAGAGTGTGGCTTAAACTAAATATGACCTAATGTGACAGAATTATTTAAGCCATACTTATATTCCTCCACTTATCAGGAAAGTATGGTGTTTGAAAATAGATATGAGCAAGGTTTCTAAGAAAGGAATACCCTGCTTTGTCTGTTCTATATTCATATTGAAATTCATCTATTCGCTTTTGATATGATAACTTGAAATCTTCAAAGGTCATATCTTCATTAAAATCAATAAATAGGTTTATGACTCTTTGATAACCATCATTAAATCTTGGATTAGAAAATAATTGCTCTTCCAAATCATCCTCAGTATTTTCTATTAAATCTTTTGAAGTAGAATTTATTCCGTGATGAGGTGTGAAAATGCCAAAATCTATTTTATTTTCAATCACAAAATTTCTAATCGTATTGTATTCCTTCTCTAAGTCTAATATGACCGTATATTCTAATAACACAGTTAAAAGTGGGCTTGTACTATCAGAATAGAATACAGGCTTTTCTTTTGTAATTGTAAAACGGATTACGCTTTCATAACTGTTGTTTGCATCAGGTAATCTTCCATATTTTGTTTTACCGTTTATAACATAACTTAATACACCTCTAAAATAATTAATAGCGCTTGGCTTATCACTAAGCAATACATAAAGGTTTAAAATATCAATAATTGGAATAGAATTAATATCAACTAATGGTCGTAATGATACACTATTTGCATTTATTACGGTAGTTAATATCTCTTTGATTAGTTTTTTATCCTCACTAGGATTCAATAAATTTATGTTTAACAGAAAAGTTAAAAACTCTAAATACTCAAATGTTCTTTTTGTATAACCTATTTGTTCATATCTACCTGATTTTTCAGAAGATAGCCCGTTAGTTACTCCAGCGAAAGGCAATGTTCTTTTAAAGTACTCTGATAATACTGATAAATAAAATTTTAGTACTTCATTAAAATACTCAGTGATTTTTAAATTTGCTTCTAATTTGTTTTTTAATATCCAATGCCAGTATTTTATTACCAAGTGCGTTAAATATCTTTTTGCAATATCTAGATTGTTATAGTCTTTTGCTTCTGTATAAATTATAAATGAAATTAATTTAAGGGTTTCAAATAATAATTTCCATTTTCTCGGTAAACTTTCTTTATAACTTTTCCATTGATTTTTTTTAAACAAATCATCTAATAGACGAACAAAGTCATCCGAAATATGGCTAGACGCATTTAAGTTAATTAAAACCTTATTAAAAGTTGTGGTTGTATTTTGATCTGTTAAAAGATATGCTCCAAATAAAGAATCTGAAAAAAGAGTTATAAGCCTTTCAATTCCCCATCTGTCAAATTCAGTATCTCCATTTTTAGGAAAAGTTTTCTTGATAATTCCTTCGAATTCTTCTCTTATTTTCCCAGATAATACACCATTATGAACTAAGACTATCTTTTTTGGTAAATTATCAAATCCTCTATATGAGGTTGAAAAATTAACAACATTTGAAGCAGTTAAAGATTGTAAAATACCATACTCTTTGTAGAAAGTTTCTTTTGTTATATCTCTATCTTTCCCACCTTTTAATTCAAAATAAAAACGTTTTTTTATACCATCTTCATCTTTTCCTACTGCAACAATATCTTTTCCATATTCGGTAAGTCCTTTATTTTCTGATGGCTTAGATAACACTTCAAACTCCAAAGAAGTCAGTAGAATTGGAAATATTCTATTTAACTCATTTTCTTCAGTTAACGATTCTAAATAGGATTTAACAATAATTGGTTTTATATTCATTTTAAAGTATTCAAATTATGTTCAAATAAATCCGGATTTTTATAACTATCGCTATCTACCAACATACTAGTTTTTATTGTAGTTAAAGGTGAAGGTTCTTTTTCATCATATTTGATAGAGTTTCCTCTTACAATTATTACATTTTTAACCATTTCCATAAAAGTACCTTTACCTTGTTGTACCCTATTCATCATCTTGGCATTCTCTTCATGTTCTAAACGGTAATATAGATCCATTAAATCTCTCTCATTTTCTTGAGGATTTAAATCATTGATAGATTCTTTCTGCTCTTTTAATTGATTATAATGATACAAAGCTTTTTGGATTGGCTTCAAAAATTCTTTGTCTTTTTTATTAGTTCCAATATTCTCCTTAATTTGATTGAAGATTATTTCATTATACGAATGAAAAACTTTTTTAGATAATTCGTCTTGTAAATGAATTCTAACTTCTTCATGTGTAGAATTTCGCAAAGTCAATATTAACGGTAATAATTTATCAAAAAAAGCAGGTTGTTTGCAAATCCATTTAATTGCATTTAATTGATATTCTGCCTTATCAAGTTTTAATAAATCAACTTTAAATACCCCAAGATATGCAGATAGTATAACTTTTACTCCAAGCAAACCATAACTAGGATGTTGAGAAAAGAGATTTAAAATATGTTTTTCCGTTTCTTCTTGGTTTCTATTCCATACATGCCTAATACCATCTTCAAATAAATACATTGAGAAACGAAAGTCAGGATTAACCGTAAAAAAATCCTTCATTATATGGAAAATGAACTTTGAATCTTCGAAAGAATTAAAAAAAGTTTTAATTACTTTTAAATTTTCAGTTTTAATAAGGTATAAATGCAATAAATTATATTTCCTTGCCTCGTGACCATTAATAAAATTAATATCTTGATAAACTATTTCTTTAATTTCATCAGTGGCATTTTCTAAGAAATCAACATACAACTTAAAAGCATCTTCACGTATAGTATTCGGCGTGTATTTGTTTTCAATAATATTACTGATAAGATATGATTGTTGACGTGCAATATCTTTGTTTGAAAAATCTAAGTTATTTATTTGCTTAAAAGCATTTTCAGCATCATTCTCATTATGATACTTTAATCTTCCTAATATTCCTAAGCTGGCAATAATGTCATCCTCTTTTAAAGTAATTATTTTCTTTAAAATAGTAATATCTCCTGCATTGTATAAGCTAATTAATAATTCGTAAATAAAATGTACAGGAATGTCATTGCCATAAGCATATTTCAATAGCTTCTTACTCATCTTAAAGTTCCTCTTAGGCAATTCTCTCAAGCACGTAGTTACATAATGTCTTTCTTTTTCATCTTGCCATAATTTATTAAAAATTTCAAATGTCTCTTGTTCTGAATATTTAGATAAAGGAAGGAATTCAAAAAAGCTACGTTCAAAAAGAAATAGATGATTCTGTTTCTTATTCTCGTCATTCAAGGATAGAAAAAATTCTTTTACATTTAGTCCTTTTTTTGATAGTATAGTTAAAACATAAAGCTTCAGTCCTTTAATAATAGTATCAAATGCATTTGATACATTTGTTTTATACTCTTCTTTTAATAATTTATCAAATTGTTCAATAAATTTAAATGCTTCCGAAATATCTAAAGGTAATTTTTTATTAAGTTTAGTTTCAGCAATTAATAAAGTTGTTTTTTGTAAATCAATTGAATTTGAATTAATCTCAAATACTTCTGCACTATTTTCAATTGGTAGTAATACACCTAATTTAACTAGCTTATCGCATTGCTCTAATTCGATCCTGTTATACTGAAATTTTCTATTTTGAAAATGAAAAAATAAGAAGTTTTTAATAATAAGATTATCTCCATCCATAAGCAAATTTTTAGTTTAGTCCATATCTAACTACAATATATTTCAATAAAGATACTTATAAATAATAAAATTACTTTTCAGGCTAAGCACTTTTATTTTAAACTGTCGTGTGAATTACACTCAATCTCTTTTCACCAAATGCACAACTAAAACAACTACTGACGCTGCGCCTGTATAAATGGAGATAATGGCTATTACCCAGCATGCTTTACAAGCCATCATAGCCGGTTCATCCTCTATGGTATAATGATTGTAAAAATAATCAAACATTAATCGTGCGAGCAGCAGCATGGCTATGCTTGCTATGAGTGCTATTGTGGCGTACTTTTTTATGTTGCGTTTGGGTTGCACGGATGGTTATAAATTTACGGTTTTGGAATTAGATACTAAAGTGTTGCATAGGATGTTTCGACAAGCTCAACATGACAGCGACGCGCTGAGATTCCTTCGTGCATAGCAATGATGCGATGTGTGGATGCAGCTGCAAAAGTTTTAAAAAATGTTAAATTATTTAAGACTATATACTAAACATATTGGTGTGGACGTTATATGGATTATTGAATAAAAATAATTTTTTAACCTAATAAAAATATAGATATGGAAAAACGTATCGAAAACAAAATTACCATGTTTAAAACAGTTTACACCTTGTGTACGCAAAACATGGCTACTATCGCTGCGAATGCAGGATTAAACAGTACCTATGCTGAATTTGTTGACTTGCTGCATACTATTATGCATACTGTGCAAACGCAAATACTGAATAACAAAGGTATTACGAAGAACAAACATGAGGCGCGCGCTGATTTAGCAGAAGCGGTGTTTGCTGCATCTGGTATTTTGATGTCGCGCTTTAGTCAAGTGCATAACCATGAGATTTATGACAAAGTGAATGTTACTATTAATCACCTGATGGCTATGCGCGATATGAAGCTGCTGGCACATTCGCAAACCGTGATTGATCTTTTAGCTGAGAACCAACCTGAATTAATTTCGTACAATGTAGATGCTGCTTATATAGCTGATGTTACAGCTTTGCATACTGTTTTTTCGAACAAGCTGACATCGCCGACTGTTGCCAGCAATACTAAAAAAGCAGCTACCAGTGATTTGAAAATACAGGTAAAAGAGATTGATGCTTTTTTAATAGAGAGTTTGGACACGGCTATGCGTTTGGTGAAGAAAACGGATCCTGTTTTTTATAAACGTTATTTCAACGCTCGCAAAACATTGAACACGGGTATCAGGCATCAAAATTCAACAGGTACTTTGCACGGTATTGTGAAAGATGAGGAAACGCATCAGATTATTACTGACGCGCTGATTGAGATTGTCAACACGCTGACGATGATCGTGACGAATGAACTGGGTGAGTTTACTATTATGGGTATTCCGCCGGGAACTTATACGATTAAGATCAGTGCCGGTGATTATGCAATTAAAACTATAGAAAATATTGCGATTGTTGCGAAACAAGTAACGGAGTTGGAAATAAACTTGACGCCTGCGGCGTAGGTGGTGTTCAATAATTTTTTTGTTATAATTTTAAGATGAAAGGGCTCACGATGCGAGTCCTTTTTTTTTGTTACCAATCAGAGATTTACATTTCTTACCCACCCCTTAATCCCCTCCAAGGAGGGGAAATGCGGATAGTGGTTTTCAATAGAGTAGTTTTTTTTTGTTTGTGCTAGTTGTTTAAAAACCAACATTGGCTTGAGCACATTAAATATTTTACATTTTTTACCCACCCCTTAATCCCCTCCAAGGAGGGGAAATGCGGATAGTGGTTTTTAATTTAGTAGTTTTTTTTTGTTTGTTAAAAACTAACAAGAGAGCGAGGACGTCGAGTGCGTAAAAATAAAATTGTAAAATCATTTATTCCTTTTAGTTTTTTGTGTAATATTGTATGTAGCTATTTAAATTTATTACCATGAATATTCAACTTCAAAAATCTGTGCTAATAAAGCAAATTGAACTCATCAATGATACTGATTTATTAAAATCTATTAAAACAATTGTTGATTATGGTTTAAAACATCAAGCACCTGATAGCATTGAACTTTCTGACAAAACAAAAAAGATGTTAGATAATCGCTTGGCTGATTATTACAAAAACCCAGATGATGTAAAAGATTTTGATGAGCTTTTAGAAGAACTTGAAAAATCTATATGAAAATCAGTTATCGTCCATTTGTGAGGATTGATTTAATTGAAGCCAAATCTTACTACAATTTAATTAATGCTGATTTGACTAAACAATTTTTGTTGCGTGTAAAACAAACTAAAAACTCTATTGCTAAAAACCCACTCCATTTTCCTGTAAAATATGAGAATAAAGTACGCACAGCTTTATTAAACCAATTTCCTTATCATATCCATTTCTTTATCGATGAAGATAGAAATCGTATAGTTATACTTGCTATTGTTTTTGCTGGTAAAGATTTTATAGATTTTTCTAAACGATAAAAATTATTAAATAATACAGTTTAGTTCTAAAATGAACAGCCATTTATTTCAAATAAAAAGATCCTGAAACAAGTTCAGGATGACAGCGTCGCGGCACTGCGTCGCTGTCATGCCGAACTTGTTTCGGCATCTACTTCTTACATTTTAGCTGTTTTAAATAGAACTGAACCAGAAAAAATTATCTGTTATTATTCAGAAAGAAAAAATTTCTTTGTGTACGTTTTCTTTAAAAACAGCACTTTTACGTTGTACGTTCCAGATTTTAGTTTAGCAAAATACGGTGCAAGGTCGTTTTTACCTTTTGTAAAGGAAATACTTTTACAAAGCACCAGTTTGTTGCTTTTGTTATAAATATAGAACTTTCCTTTGCCAGCTTTTTGTGTGCTGAACCAAATAATTGGCAATTCAATATCTGAGTTTGTAATGATGGTAATACCGTCTTTTATTTCAACCGTTGGTTGCGTTACTGTGTCCGTTGTTGTTACAACTTTCGCTGTGTCCGTTTTGATAGGTACAATCACAACTGGCTTCACGGTATCTTTTGGTGTTGGTATTACTATTGATGGTACGCAATTATTTACAAATGTTGGGTCTGCTTTTTCTACAGCCGTTGAGTTTCCAAGTGTTGCATCTAAATTTAGTTTTCCATCGTCTTTTTGTGTTTGTGTGTTGGTATTTAATTTCCAAAGTGCTACAATGCCTTCTGTGTTGCCTGGAATATTGTAAGTGCTGTAATTAAAATTATAGTTTGCATTCCAGAAACGAATTTCGTGTATTTGACCAACCGCGTTTGTAAAAGTATAGTTGCCAATTTTTGTTTCGGTATAATCTGAACCACCAAAATAAGTGTTGTTGTTCAGCGTGTTTCTTGTACTGTAAATGGCATCCGCAAATAATGCAGTTGCCGCGTTGCCATCTATTTCCACTAATAAATTCGGTGCAGCAACTTTTATATGCACATGATGCCAATTATTGTCTAATGAATAACTAGCTTTATTATTGGTGATTAATTGCTGAATATTTTCGATGTAATTGATGCCGTTGTTATAGCTAACATAAATTTTATCGTTACCTAAAGTACCTACCACCAGCGCGCTGTTTTTTATGTTTTTTTCGTTGCTTACACTAAATAAAATACGCACGTTGTTGTTGTCGTTTAAGCTACTTTGTTTGTACCAAAATTCTACATCAAATTTACTTTGTAATGAAGCACTTCTTTCTACTTTAATAAAATCATTTCCATCAAAAGTGTATGCTAAACAATGATTGTTTTTAACTAGCGTATTTACATTTAAAACAGGAGCTGGAGTTTCTGTTGTCATTTCAGGTGTATTGTTAACTACAACTGCAGATGTATTTGTAGCACCAGGCACTTTTATTTTTTTGTAGTTGGCACTTGGAATTTTGGGATTGAGTGATTTTGCCGCAGGTGGATTTTTACCAACTTGAGAAACTCTACAAGTAGCATTTGGCAAGGTGCAATTAGCAGTTATACATTCAATGGTTTTATACATTTGAATCGGTTGCTTTTGAATAACCGTCGTTCTTAAAAAGTCCAACATGTCTGGATACCAATTCATTGGATAGCCACTTGGAAATGTGTTTTTATTGTACTGACATTCAGGTGTCATCGTATGTCCAACATCTTTACCAGTAATAAATAAGAAGCTACCATTTTCGCTTTTTAATTTTTCAGCAATTTTTTCGCTACCATACACATATACATCAATCGGATTGTAAAATAAGTTTCCTTCCATGTATGGCACCGCAGGATCGGCACTTCCATGAAACATAAATACCGGTTTTAATTCATTTGGTTTAATGAAATTAACATCGTACAAACTACCATACAAACCAATTACACCTTTGATGGTTTTCTGCTGCAAGTTGTCGTCAAACTCATTAAAATAGGCATTTCCTGCATTTTTTCCAAACTTTGCAATGGCTTCTTCTTTGCTCATAAATGCAGCTTGCATGGCTGTTCCACCACCCAAACTTCCACCACCAACAATTACGGTGTTTGGGTCGATGTTGTATTGTTTTGCTTTTTTGGTAATTAAGTAATTGATGGCAATATGCAAATCCATCGCAGCAGTCATCACTAAAAATGGATTGATGTTTTTAGCGTCTAACAATAATTGTAATTGATTGATAACGCTACCACGAATATTGATAGAAGCTACCACGTAACCACGACGAGCTAAATCTTTCGCTAAAAAATTATAAACAGTTTTAGTAGAGCCACCACCTGGTGCAAAAATAATTAGTGGTTTTGCTGCAAATTTTATGTTTGCATCTTCGCAATAATAGACATCCAAATCTGTTTTTTGTTTAGCTGCATTTACATTTGGTGGGTAGCTGGTTTTGGTTGCATCATCGTTATAGATTTCAGTAACCATTTTTACTTGAGCTGCTGAATAAATGTAATCGATATATGCATTCGGTTGCGTTTCTGGAATAAGGTTTTGCGCTTTATTATTTATGCTTGAAAACATAAGAATAGCTACTAAAAAGTATATTTTTTGCATGTTTATTTTTTAAGGATTTGTTAGAACAAAACTACCATAGCTTAATTTATATTGATACATAAATGTATTATCGTAAAAATCAATTTCACCATTTTTATTGATGATAGGTTTAAACTGGAATTTTGTTTGCGTGTTTTTTGCATTAGCAGTTAAGCTAAATAAATTATCTTGAAGGTGTTGTTTGTTTTCTATTAGGTTAAATAAGTGCATCATAATGTCATACGCTTGGAAACATAAATCTGTTGGTTTCTTTTGATACAGTGCTTCGAATTTTTCTGCAAACTGAGTGTTGTTTGCATTGGTAGTGTTATATGGATAAACACAATACACATCATCCGTTAATTTTAAATCACCTAATCCTTTGGAATTTTTCAAACAAGATGATGTATAAATTGAAAAATGATTTTTAACGGGTTTAATTTTAGCTATTATACTTTTTACATACGGTTCTTTTGATGAATAAATAATAGCTACTCGTTCACTCAATGTATCATCAATGGCTAATTTTTTTGTGATATCATCCGTAGCGCGTAAGGAAATGTATTTTACATTGGAAAGTTTGTAAACATCGTTGACGATATATTTTAAGTTTGAAATATTTTCTGCTGTTGAATCGAGTCCGTCATAAATAATTTCAATTGTTTTATTGTTGTTTTGTTGAAGTAGTTTATCTAAAATAAAACTGTACTGCGATTTTAAAGAAGCATTCGCATTGAAATAATAAGGATTGCTTTTTATGAACATGGAATTTACCACTGGCGAAATCATATTTACTTGATTGTATTTCGCTAAGTCAGCAGCTATTTTTAAATTTTTTCCGGTAATTGGCCCAACTATATAATCAACGTTTGGAAATGGTTTTGATTTAAATGAACTTGCAATTTTTAAGGAATCATTTTTATCATCCATAAAATATACATTCAAATTCAAGTCTGGACTATTGTAAATTTGTCTTGCCATTTGACAACCTAAATAAAAATCCATAGCATTTTTTGAGTCAGCACTTAATACTTTAGTTGAATCATCTACATAATTTCCTAAAGGAATTTGATCTAGAAAAAATGGCAACAACACTACAATATTGTGTATTCTTGTAGGATCTTCATTTGCAATTTTAATTGGATTTGAAGGTGTTTTTGGTGTGGTTTCTGCATCAAAAATATCAATTGCAACTGCTTTAGTTTTAACAGAGTCTTCTTTTTTTGTAAGTCCGTTTGTGTTTATTGCAACAACTTCTACTGTTTTAGTAGCAGTAATCTTTTTTGCTGCGCACGAAGAAAATCCGCAAAATAATAATAAAATCAGGAAGAAATTATTCCCATTCAATTGTTGCTGGCGGTTTTGAACTGATATCATATACAACTCTGTTTATTCCTTTTACGTTATTTATTATTTCATTCGAAACTCGTGCCAAAAATTCATATGGCAAATGAGACCAGTCTGCAGTCATACCATCTACCGATGAAACTGCACGCAAAGCTACAACATTTTCGTAAGTTCTTTCGTCACCCATAACGCCAACACTTTGCACTGGTAAATACATGACGCCAGCTTGCCAAACTTGGTTGTATAGTCCACTGCTTTTTAAGTTTTCAATGAAAATATGATCCGCTTTTTGCAAAATTTCTACTTTTTCAGCAGTTACATCGCCTAAAATACGAATACCTAAACCTGGTCCAGGAAATGGATGTCTGTGTAAAATATTTTCTGGTAAATGTAAAGCAGCACCAACGCGACGCACTTCATCTTTAAATAATTTTTTTAACGGTTCGATAATTTTGAGGTGCATTTTTTCAGGTAAACCACCAACATTATGATGTGATTTTATTTTGGCTGAAGGTCCGTGAACGGAAATGGATTCAATTACATCTGGATAAATGGTGCCTTGACCGAGCCATTTTACGTTTTCTAATTTAGAAGCTTCTTCCTGAAAAACATCAATAAAAACTTTTCCAATGGCTTTGCGTTTGGCTTCAGGTTCAGAAAGTCCTTTTAATTCAGTATAAAATTTTTCGGAAGCATCTACACCTATGATGTTCAAACCCAATTCTTTATACGAATCTAAAACAGATTGATACTCATTAAATCTCAACAAGCCATTATTTACAAAAATGCAAACTAATTGCTTGCCAATGGCTTTGTGCAAAAGGAGCGCGGCCACCGAAGAATCAACACCACCAGAAAGACCAAGCACTACATTATCAGTACCAACAATGCTTTGAATTTCTGAAACACTTTCTTCTACAAAGGCATTTGGCGTCCAATCTTGTGCGCAACCACAAATATCTACCACAAAATTCTGGATAATTTGTTTTCCATCAGTGCTATGTGTTACTTCTGGATGAAACTGAATCGCATAAATTTCTTTTTCATTGTGTTTAAATGCTGCTACAGGAATGCTATCAGTATTTGCAATAATAGTATAATTTTCAGGAACTTGTAAAATTGAATCACCGTGACTCATCCAAACTTGCGAATTTGCGTCAACAAATTTTAGCAATTTATTAGTTGGTTCGATGTAATTTAAATGCGCTCTGCCATATTCTCTTTTCGATGAACGTTCTACTTTTCCACCTAAAATATGTGCTAAATATTGAGCACCGTAGCAAACTCCTAAAAGAGGTAAATTATATTTTTCTAATACTTCTAGGATTGGAAATTGTAATGCATCTTCTTCTAAAACTGAAAATGGCGAACCAGAAAGAATAATACCACTAAAGGTATCTTTTTCTACTATTTCTAATTTATTGTAAGGATGAATTTCGCAGTAAACATTGAGTTCGCGAATACGGCGCGCTATGAGTTGTGTATATTGAGAGCCAAAATCGAAAATGAGAATTTTAGAGTGCATTTGCAAAGGTAAAAGAAACTCATAAGTTAACACAAAAAAGTTACTAAGAATTTAAATAAAAAAACTCGAACAGATTGTCCGAGTTCAAGATAAATATTTATAAAAAAGAAATTTTTCAGTTTTAAAACACCTTATTTTGCTGGCTGCGTTGAATTTTGCGCAGGTTGTGATTGGTTTGGTTGTGGCATTACAGGTTGAGCTGCTGTTGGTAATTTTGCTGCTTCTTCTGTCATTGTTTTTTTAATTACAGTTCCATCATCTTCACGTGGTAAGATGAATGCAGTGCATACGCACAATAACATTAAAAGGATAGCGCTGCCCCAAGTTGTCTTTTCCATTATGTCGCCAGCACTTTGAACACCAATGATGTTTGAAGCTGTGTTACCAACGCCACCAGTTAATCCACCGCCTTTTGGATTTTGAATTAGAACAATCATTGTTATGAATAAACAAAGAATTATGATTAAAATGACTAAAAATGTAAACATGTTATTCTGATTTAGTTAAATTTTGAATTAAGGACGCAAAGTAAGCACTTTTTTCGGGAAATTTCAAACGAAGTGTGTTATAAATGTCTAAAGCTTTTTCTATTTTGCCTTGTTTCACATAAATATTTGCCAATGTTTCGGTCATCATATCGTTTTTGAAGCTAACTGATTCGGTAGCGCTCTTGGTAACTTCTACGTCGATTTCGTTAAAAAGATCAATTTCTCCTTCTTCAAAAACTGGCTGAATGGTTATTTTTTCTTCTTTTTGGTTGCTTTGTTTTATTTCTGCAGCTAGTTCGTCGAGCGATTTTTCTATTTTTTTATTTTCTAAAGATTGTTCCACTTCATAGCGTGGAATTTCCATCCAATTATCGGTTTGATTATTTGGTGCAGTTTGAATTTGTAATTTTCCGTCTAATAATTTTAACCATTCCACAAACGTATGAGGTTCGCTGGTGTTTTGAATAATAGGTTCAACTGTTTTTTCGATTGTTTCAAGTTGTTCCGTTTTTTGTTCGATAATTTCTTCAATAATTTTAACTTCAGTTATTGGTTCTTCAACATTAGCTTCTGAAATTTCATGTTTAATTTCGTCTTTAGATTCAACTGCTATTTCGATATTAGCATCCGTTGTTTGGATTTGAGTTGTTGAATTTTCAGTTTCGATTTCTTTTTCTTTGTATTCCGTTTTTGGAGTGATTTCTTTTTCTATCGAGATTGTTACATAGTTGTTTTCTATTTCATCGTGAATATTCGTAAACTCAGGAATTATTTGTACAACCAATGAATTTTGTGATTCTGTTTTTTCTTGAATAACATTAGAAGTTTCATCTGTTTTATCTACAGCTAGCATTTCTGTAGTTGCAATTTCTTCACTAGTTATTTGTTCTATTTCTTCAACAACAGGTTTGTCAATAATTATTTCTTCAACTAATTCTGGAATAGCTTCTGATTTGATTTCTATTGTTTCTTCAATGATTGGTTCCGTAATTTCTTCGCTTACAACTTCTTCGACAATTGGTTTTTCTTCCAAAATTTCTGAATCAATTTCTTCTTTAGTTTCAACTATAATTGGTTCAGCAACTTCTTCAACTACTTGTTTTTCTTCAATGGTTTCTTCAACAATATCTTCTTTTACTTCAGTTTCTATTTTTGGATTTTCTCTTTCAAATTTAATTTGCTGAATGCGTTGTAAAACTATTTCAGCAGCAGAAAGTTTTTCTTCAACAATTGGTTTTTCAACAACTATTTCTTCAACTATTTCTGGAATAGTTTCTTCTGAAATTTTGAAATCAATTTCTTTCGTTTCTTCAATGATTGGTTCAGTAATTTCTTCGTTTACAACTTCTTCAACAATTAGTTTTTCTTTCGAAGTTTTGGAATCAATTTCTTCTCTAGTTTCAACTATAATTGGTTCAGCAACTTCTTCAACTACTTGTTTTTCTTCAAT
>CALLKF010000187.1 GCA_938008535.1 uncultured Saprospirales bacterium
CACTATATTTTCTTCTTTTGCAATTGAATTAATAAGAAGTAAGTGTTCTTCACTATCCACCATTAAAATAATTTTTTTGCCAGCTTTTGTTTGTTGACAAATTATTCTAATTTCTTCTTTGTTGACGATTGGATAACCAAGCAACAAATCGTCAAATCCTTTTTCTATTAACCATAATGCTTCATTTCCTGAATAGCACATCAATCCTTTGTAAATTGGATTTGATTTTAAAATATGTTGTAAAACGAAAGTACTACGAACAGATTTGGTTGCAACACGAATGGTTTTATTTTTTCCTTCCGCACGTTTTGCAATTGCTTGAATATTTTCGTTTAGTAAATCTAAATTGCAATAACAAAGTGGCAATTGTTCGTTCTTAAAAAGTTGGTTGTAGTATTGATAGGTTGGTGTTGTCATGTTATAAATATAAAAAAAAATCCTCACGAAAGGTGAGGATTTGATATGCATATTAAAAGGTAGCTAAAATTCGAGTCGATATTGCATCGTTACACTTCGTGGTGCTTCAATTTTGCCAACGCGCAACCAATATTCAGTATTCAAAATATTATTGACAATTATGCCAAAAGTATGTTTCTTTTTTATTGTGAAGAATGTTCTAGTATTTAAAACAAAATATCCTTTTATGCCAGAAATTCTTTGAAGGTAATCGTTCACACCTGGAATTAAAACAAATATCGCGTCATAGTTTTCCATTCTGCTATAATATCTAGCATCAAAACCAAAAGTAAAAAAGTTATTGTAAGTGTATTCAAAATCAATTGTAAGTAAATGTCTGTTTCTATATTTAAGAATTTGTTGTGCAGTATCATTTCCAAATGGATGTACAGTTTGTTTAAATAAATATTTCAAGTATTTTCCAACTTTATCAAAACCGAAGTTAGTGGTATCATATAATTGTGCTGGTAATGAGTATGTGTAGCCAATATTAAAAGAAAGTGCATGTTTCTTATAATTAACATCATTTTTAAATGAGATGTCCCAACCTGCAATACGTGCACGAGTGATGTTGTTGAATCTTAACTTGATTAATGCATTTGTGGTAGTATCATTAAATACGGTTTCTGTTTCAACTATGTTTTTATATTCTTGCCAGAAGAAAGCTGCATCTAACAAACCTCTATAATGAGGCGTTTTTTTAGGTGTAATTGTTTGTTGAAAACCAATTTCAGAAGTCCAACCATATTCTGGTACCAAAGATGTGTTCGGTAAAATTGCCAATGCTCTTTGTCCACCAATATCACCAACTTGTTCGTTCACAAAACGCTCTGCGAAACTTGGAAAACGGTACGCTTGTCCAATATTAAAACGCATAAATGTTTGTTTGGTTATTTCATAATTTAAACCAGCTCGCCATTGACCTGGAAGATAAAATTTTAGTTTTCCATTTTTATCTCTAAACTGAGCACCAGTAACACCAACCGTTTTTTGATATTGAAATAATTCAAATCGAGCACCACCAGTTAACGTTAATTTTTTATATTTTTTATCTAATTGAAAAAATGCAGAAAAAAGATTACCTGTTTTTTTACCACCTTCAATAAATGCTGGTACGTTAATCCAAAAAAACTGTTCATCAATTCCTGTAGTTAAATTTAGATTTTTTGATGCCCATCTTTTACTAAATTGATAATTAATATTTTCTAATATAGTTTTTGTGCTAAAAGAAGGTCTGTTAAAATAGGTACGTGTTTTAATTTCGTGCTTATTACCTTTTTTATCAAAAATTGTTAAAAATGGGTCAACAGTTAAACGAATATTTTCAAACCGGTTATCAGCCGATGCTTTATATGCGCCATCTTTATCGTTTTGCCAATAGAAAAATTCATATTCTCTGTTGTACATCATCATACCTGCAATTCCCCAAGAAATAGTTGGTTTCTTTTTAGATGTCCATTTTGTTCTATATGTAACGCGTGTTAAATATTCTAACCCGTTTTGGTATGGTAAATTGTTTATGTAAAAGCTACCACCAACTACATATTCAAAATTATCAGTTGGTTTATGAGCACGCATAAACGACGCACCAAAACTTGGAACAGGAAATTCCCACCATTTTGTTTCTTTTCGTTTTGGTGGTGTTAGAAAAGATTGAAATAAAGTGAATTTTGTAACAGGTTTTTTGGTTGGTTTAAAAGATTGTAGGTGAATGGTTCCATTCATTGCAGAAGAACCATATAGAACAGAAGATGCACCTTTTAAAACTTCAATTTGTCCAACGTTTTCAGTAGGTAAAGTTGACCATTTTACATCGCCTCGGTCTGGTGATAGCATGGTTAATCCATCTAGGACAACCATTACACGTGAACCGACACCATATGACCAACCACTACCAGCTCTGATATTTGCTTGTCCATCTGCTACATTTAAGCCAGAGACTCTACGTGCCATTTCATCAATTCGTAAAATATTTGAATTAGCTAATTGTTTTGGTTTTATAAGTTCAATAGAAATTACCTCTTCGCTCGCTCTTTTTTCAAAAAAAGATCCTGTTATAACGACATCATTTCCTAATAAATTTTTCGGCTCAACTTCTAAATTAACATTTAATTCAATTGTTTCGTTATCAACAATGGTAATTGTTTTTTTAATTTCTGAATAACCTAAATATGAATATGTGATGGTGTATGTGCCAGCATCAAGTTGTAAAGAGTAATTTCCTTCTAAATCAGAAGTAGTGCCTTTGCCATTTGTTTCAATGTTTACACCAATTAATGACTCGTGTGCAGATGTGTCAGATATATTTCCTTTTAAAGTACCAGATGCAAGAATTGTTGAAGAAGAGCAAATTAATAAAATAAGTAGAAAAGAGAGTTGTTTAATCTTCATAAATATATTTTTCGATATGCAAAGATAGCTGATTATGTGAAACCCAAATTTAAATAATCGCTATTACTGTATGAATTGGATGTAAAATTAAAAAATCCTGCTTAACAAGCAGGATTTTTTATATTATTCATTATCTACAAATGTTAATTAAATGTCATGTCTATTCTAAATCCAAAACTACGTGGTGGCTCTACTAATGTAGGACGTAAGGTGTATTCTCTATTAGTTATATTTTTTATTACGAATGAGAAGTTGATATCTCTATTTTCTCTTAAAAAATGATAACCAATACGTGTATCTAATACAAAATCGCCTTTAAATTTTGGTTTTGCATCATTTAATGAAGAACCTTTCTTTAAATGAGAAGACCTGTAAACGTTATAACTTGGTAAAAGAGTTGTAAAAATAGCATCTACATTTTCCATAAAACTATAAAATTGACCAGTTAAACCAAATGTGAATCCTTTAATATCCACGTCCCAAGCTCCAACAAATTGATGACGTATTCTATATTTTAATACATTGTATTTAGCGATATCTTTATAGGTGGTATCATTTTCATTGTATCCAACATATTGTGGAATGATGTAAGTATAACCTAAGCTCAATGTAGTTGGGAATTTTCCAGCAATTTTTCCTTCACCACCAATGGATGCTTCTAAACCATAAATACGAGTGCTTCCAACATTATTTGCTTTAAAACCTAGACCTGGGCTTGAAACCAAATTAAATTCCATCATGTTTTTATATTGAGTATAAAAACCAGCTACATCTAAGAAAGCTCTTAAATATTTACCCAATTTTATACCTTGTTTTATACCCAATTCAACACTCATACCAGTTTCTGATGTTAAATTTCTATTCGGATAGATTCCAAAACTAGTACCTAATTGAGTTTCAGTAAATTTCTCAGCAATAGTAGGATATCTGTAACCTTGCCCAAATGAAGTTCTAATAAATGTATATTTTGCAGCTTGAATATTGACACCAACTCTAGAAACTGGTTTGGTTTCCCATTTATCTTTATCAATTCTATTGGTTTCAAATCTAAATCCGTAAGATAGATTTAAAATTTTAAAGAATTTTTTATCTAATTGAAAGTAGCCAGCAATATTTGTTCCTTGATGAATAGTATCTCCAAATAATTGCGCTTTTGAATTAACATATGAACCTACTGCACCACAAGTCACTACAAAATTCCATTTATCCATTCTTCTTTGGTATTGATATTCTCCATAATAAAAATCGTTTGAATTATCTTGGTCATTCGAATTGTCAATAGCTGTTCTATTGTATCTTAATAGTATTTTATGGCCATTTCCTTTTGTATCAGCATATCTGAAAAAAGGATCTACACTAACGCGGAAACTTCTTGATTCAGTTGGAATTCCAGTAACAGAACTTGGTACATATTTATCTACACCATTGCCACCCCAAAGAAAGAAAGTTTGACTTTTTGTCATTTGAATGTTCGTGTTTACACCAAAACTCATTTTGTCGTTAATTCTATATTTTAAATTAACAGTTACTCTACCTCTTGTTTCGTTAGAACCCCAATTATGGCCTTGTTTTTTATAAAACATACCACCTGCAACTACATCTAATTTTCCAATTTTTTCTCTGTAAGCTAAAGAAAATCCAGCATCGTAAGGTCTTTTTGTAAAATCATTTTTGATTGTAGTGTCAGCACCTATTGGCACATTAATGCTTCCAAAGTAACCTTTTGGTAATGTGATGCTGTCTTTTTTCCACCATTGTTTGTTAATTTTTGTTTTTATTAAATTACCATTTGCATCAATAGCAATATTGCCAAGTGTGTCAGTTATAAAATCATTTTCATTCGGATTGTCGGAAACAGAGCCAAAAACTGAAAACTTAGCATATGGTTTAGAAGTAGGATAAGCTGTACGAACATTAATGATACCATTCATCGCTGAAGATCCATATAATGCTGAAGCAGCACCTTTAATAATTTCTATTTGACCAATATTCTCAACTGGAATACCAGACCAACTTGGGAAACCTGCATCTGCTTGTAAAATTGGTAAGTCATCAAGTAATAACAAGACACGAGTTCCT
>CALLKF010000188.1 GCA_938008535.1 uncultured Saprospirales bacterium
TCCATAAGGAAATTCGCTTACAACTTGAAAACTATCAATGTATAATCGTTGTTTATTTTTCCAGGTTGTGTATAATACAAATTCGCCAACATAATCATCGCTAAACATTTTTAGTCTCAAAATGTAGTTGTTTGTTTTTTGAGAAAGAATATTGGTATTTATAAAATAATCTTTATTGTCAACATGACCAATAATAGTGCCGCGCCACTTGCCTATTAAGCTATCGTTTGCGTATGAAAAATTTATACTAATTAATAAAAAAACTGCAATTAAAATTTTCTTCATCGTTGTTTGTTCTTCATTAATTGGTTATAAATCTTCACACATTCAACTGCTTCTTTCACATCGTGTACACGCAATAATCGTGCGCCATTTTGCAAAGCAATCATATTTACTGCAGAGGTTGCGTTGAGTGCATTTTCTGGTGTTGTGTTTAATAAATTATACAACATACTTTTTCGTGACAAACCTGCTAAAATTGGCAAATTAAATTGTTTAAATACAGCCAAGTTATTTAGTAAAAAATAATTTTGTTCCAATGTTTTAGAAAAACCAAAACCAACATCCAAAACTATATCTTTCACATTTTTTTGTCTTGCAATCTTTACTTTATCAATAAAATAATCAACCATTTCTACCAATATATTTTCGTAGGTAGTTTGATGTAGCATGGTTTGCGCATTGCCTTTTCGATGCATTAAAATCAACGGACAATTATAAGTTGCAGCAACATCAAACATTTGTGCATCTTCGGTTCCAGCGGAAATATCATTAATAATAGAAACACCTTCTTCAATGGTATGCTTTGCTACTTCACTTCTAAAAGTATCGATACTTAAAATGGCACTCGGAAAATTTTTATGAATTGCCGCAACAATTGGCAACACGCGATTCAATTCTTCTTCTTGAGAAATAATTTCCGCATTTGGTCGGCTCGACATACCACCAATATCTATCATACCAGCACCATCATTTAGCATCTTTTCTACTTGAACTAAAACTGCTTTCTCGTCCAAATATTTTCCACCATCGAAAAAAGAATCTGGCGTGATATTCAAGATTGCCATTATTTTTGGCGAACTCAAATCCATTTTTTTTCCTTTACAATTCAATGTGAAATTTTCTAACATCTTTAAAATTTAAAAAGTAAAAAGAATTTTATGTACAATAGAAAAAGTACAGTAAAAATTGAAAAAGCTATAACAAATTTAAATTTAGAATTAAAATAAAAAAGCGTCATAACTAAGATAGAGATAGAACATGATAAAGCTCCAATCAAAAAAGGTTGTATCACGTTAAATATAAGTTTATCTTTTTCTACATGTTCTAATAAATAATGTAATCTAAAAACTTCTAAAATACAACGAATCAACGCTAGGATGATTACAACAATTGCCAATTTTGCTGATTTTACTATATTCCAATTTTTTGTGAAATTTTCCATAAATAACAAGTCATTAACAAAAAGGTATTTTATACCACGCCAAAGTTATGTATTTTTAGCCATCAATAATGAATAAATGCAAACAAAGCATCAACCGAAATGAACGAACTTACATTACAACAATATGAAAATGCATTTGCAAAATGTAAATTAGTTTTCATGAATAAAACTACAGATTATGGCACATCGTGGCGTATTTTGCGTGCTCGTTCTATCACAGATCAAATTTATATAAAAGCGAAACGCATCAGAACTATTGACGAAGCTGGTGAACAACGCATTGGCGACACGATAGATTCGGAATTTTTAGGTATTGTAAATTATGGAATTATTGCATTGATTCAGCTACAATTAGAACATCAAAAAGATGTTGCTATTGAATTATCTAAAGAAAAAGCTGAAAATTTATACAACGAACAATACTCGATTATTAAAAATTTATTTTTAGCGAAAAACCACGATTACGGTGAAGCTTGGCGCGACATGCGTATCAGTTCTTTTACTGATTTAATTTTGTCGAAATTGCATCGAATAAAACAAATAGAAGAAAATAAAGGTCAAACTATTATTTCAGAAGGAATTGATGCGAATTACATGGATATTGTAAATTATGCAATATTTGCATTAATAAAAATGGAAGAATAATTTTAACTTAATACTTATTACT
>CALLKF010000189.1 GCA_938008535.1 uncultured Saprospirales bacterium
AAAAATCAGAAAGCTTAGAGCAATTGCGAGCACTGCATTTAGGAGCGCAAATTAAAGTGATCAGTGTTTCAGAACCGATTCAGGGTATTGATACTCCTGAAGATCTTAAACATTTTGAAATGAAATATAAATAAATACTCACAAAAAAATAAGGTGATGATGATGAAAAAAAATAAAACAAATCAAAAATTTATCTTTGTCACAGGCGGGGTTGTTTCGTCGATCGGAAAAGGTCTGACCGCAGCCAGCCTTGGATCACTTCTTGAGGCTCGTGGATTTAAGGTCACGCTGATGAAGTTTGATCCTTATTTGAATGTTGATCCAGGAACAATGTCGCCATTTCAGCATGGTGAAGTTTATGTTACCGAAGATGGCGCAGAAACCGATTTGGACCTAGGGCATTACGAGCGTTTTTTAGGCGTACATACTTCGCAAGCTAATAACGTAACAACAGGAAAAATCTATCAAGAAGTTATCAATAGAGAGCGTCGTGGCGATTATCTCGGAAAAACGGTGCAAGTAATTCCACATATCACCGATGAAATAAAACGAAGAATGTTGCTTTTAGGCACTACCGACCAATATGATGTTATCCTAACTGAAATCGGCGGTACTGTGGGCGATATAGAATCACTACCATTTATTGAAGCTATCCGTCAATTAAAATGGACATTGCCAAAATCAGACTATCTGGTCATTCATCTCACCTTAGTACCTTATTTAGCATCCGCAAAAGAATTAAAAACAAAACCAACGCAACACAGCGTAAAAGAATTACAGTCGTATGGTGTAAATCCACATATTATAGTTTGCCGAACTGAAATGCCTTTAGGTGATGATAGAAAACGGAAAATTGCTGAATTTTGTAACGTTGAGCGCAATTGTGTAATCGAAGCATTAGATGCTGAAACGATTTACGATGTTCCTTTAAACTTAAAAAGAGAAAAATTAGACGAAATTGTACTAGAAAAATTTGGTTATAAAGATGTTCCAGATACAGATTTAACCGAATGGAACGATTTTTTGCATCGTTATAAATTTCCAAAAAAAGAAATTACGATTGGTTTAATTGGAAAATATATTGAATTAAAAGACGCTTATATTTCTATTTACGAATCGTTCGTACATGCTGGTGCAAAAAATGAATGTAAAGTAAATGTAGAGCGTATTCATTCTGAAGAAATCCATAAAAATAATGTAAAAGAAATGCTTGGACATTTAGATGGTATTTTTGTTGCACCTGGTTTTGGCACGCGTGGCATTGATGGTAAAATTATTGCCATTCAATATGCACGTGAAAATAATATTCCGTTTTTTGGCGTATGCTTAGGTATGCAAATGGCAGTTATTGAATTTGCAAAAAACGTATTAAAACTAGAAGATGTAAATTCAACTGAAATGAAGCAACATGCTTTAAATCCAGTGATTGATATGATGCAAGAACAAAAAACAATTGTAAATATGGGTGGCACTATGCGTTTAGGTGCCTATGCATGTACATTGAAAGAAGGCACACAAGCACATAAAATTTATGGACAGTCACAAATATCTGAAAGACATAGACATAGATACGAATTCAACAACAAATACTTAAGCCAATTTGAAGACAACGGCATGATTGCAAGTGGTATCAATCCTGATTCTGGTTTAGTGGAAATTATAGAAATTCCTTCACATAAATTTTTTGTTGGTGTGCAATTTCATCCAGAATTAAAAAGCACTATTTTAAAACCGCATCCTTTATTTTGTGGTTTTGTGAAAGCATGTTTGAGCTAAAATATAGCTATCTGTGAATACTGTAAGTTTGCTATTAAATTGTGTAATAGTCACTGTTTGCATTGTGCTAATTTTGTGTAATTCAATTACACATCGTGAGAATTTTCTTTAGACAATATAACTTCAATTTTAAATCCTTAGTGCTATTTTCACTAAATGCAATGCTATTATTTTCGTTCATTTCTTGTGAAAACAGCATAGATAATACATCTGCAAACACAATAAATTCTGTTTCAAAACCTAAAATTGAAACTGAACAAAAACTCACAATTACTTATCATTTTGATTCAATTCCAAATGATAGTGCTTTAAAGGTTTTCAAAAATAAATATTCTATTGAACAACAAAAAATCATTGCTGCAACCAACCGAATTGATCCAACAAGGTTTAGAACGAAAACAAAATTAGTAGTTCCAGATACATTACTTGCTGATTTTATGCAGTATTCACCTTTTCCTACAACTTTAAACGTACCTGATTCTGTCACCAAATTTATAATAATTAACCAGCGAATTCAGTTATTTGCTGCTTATGATCATGGAAAATTAGCACAATTTGGTCCAGTTAGTACAGGTAGGAAAAAGAAACCAACACCAAATGGTCTTTTTTATACTAATTATAAATCAAAGAAAAAAAGAAGCACTGTTGATGGCGACTGGATAATGCCTTGGTATTTTAATATTGCAAATAAAGATGGTATTGGAATGCATCAGTTTTTACTGCCTGGATATCCAGCTAGCCATTCTTGTATACGAATGTATGAAGAAAATGCAAAATGGATATTTGATTGGGCAAATCAATGGCAGGTTTCAAAAGATGGTAGTACAGTTTTGAAAAAAGGGACACCAGTTTTAATTTTTGGAACTTATAATTTTGATCAAACGTCTGATTGGAAAAAATTGCCAGAAAATCCTTCTGCACTTAATTTAACAGAACAAGAATTAGCAGAAATAAACGATGCGATTTTAAAAATTGAATAACGTTAAATGAAAATCGTAAATAATTTCTAATCTTTAATATTCTATATTACAGTTTATATCAGTAAAAAAAACTTCTTATCTTTGCACCTAAATTTTAAGAAATGAATATTTGTGTTGTAACTGGTTCTGGCGGTTTAATTGGTAGTGAATCAGTAGCTTTTTTTGCTGATAAATTTGATTTAATTGTTGGTATCGACAATGACCTTCGCTCCTATTTTTTTGGCGCAGATGCGTCAACCTCATGGAACAGAACGAAATTGGAAGAAAAATACCAAAACTACAAACATTACAATATTGATATTCGCAACAACGAAGCATTAGAAAATATTTTCAAAGAATATGGTGAAGATATTAAACTCATCATACACACTGCAGCGCAACCATCACACGATTGGGCAGCCAAGGAACCATTTACCGATTTTACGGTAAATGCAAACGGAACACTTAATATGCTGGAATACACACGTTTGCATTGCCAAAAAGCTGTATTCATTTTTACTTCAACGAATAAAGTATATGGTGACAATCCAAATTATTTACCATTGGTTGAATTAGAAACACGTTGGGAAATCGACCAAAATCATCCATATTACAAAGAAGGCATCGATGAATTTATGAGTATTGACCACACAAAACATTCCGTTTTTGGCGCATCTAAAGCTGCTGCAGATATTATGTGCCAAGAATATGGCAAATATTTCAACATGAACATTGGTATTTTCCGTGGTGGTTGCTTAACTGGTCCTAATCATAGCGGAACTATGTTGCATGGATTTTTGTCTTATTTGATGAAATGTGCAATTACTGGTACACAATACAATATTTTTGGCTACAAAGGCAAACAAGTTCGCGATAATATTCACAGTTTTGATTTAGTAAATATGTTCTGGCATTTTTACCAAAACCCTAAACAAGGTGAAGCGTACAATGCTGGTGGTGCACGCTTTTCTAATTGTTCTATGTTAGAAGGAATTGCATTATGCGAAGAAATTTCTGGCAATAAAATGAACTATAAATATGTAGAAACCAATAGAATTGGCGATCATATCTGGTACGTTTCTGATGTCAATAAATTTAAAAATCATTATCCAAACTGGGAATTTAAATACGATTTAAAAACTACTATGACACAGATTCATGACAGCATGATTACTAGAGTTTAATATTTACACTCTAATTGTTTCTTGACAAAAAGAGTCTATTATTCTACGAATTCTAATTCAGAAGTACCACATACTAAATGAATGAAAAATTTCAATTTTGTTTGTATAACTTTAGATTGAAATAATTCCAACACCATAAACAAAAAACATGAGAAAAATAATAATTTTATTCAGTACACTTACTATTCTTATAGCAATCAGTTGTAAAAAAAGAAGTACAACTCCAGATAATCCTGATGTAAATTCTAGTTTATTAGACAGCACTGTGATTACACCTACAGCATCATCAAGTAAACAAGCATCCATTGATGTAAATAAAGATGGAATGTCTGACTTTAGAATTTCTGCTACAAATGACAACGGAAGTTTAACCACCATTTTATTAGCAGACAGATCGAATACACCTGTAAAATTTGTAATTGATGATACAGAAATTGGATATGCATTTGGAGAAAATGCATTAATTGATTCAACAGTAATTGTTCCTAAACCACCAAAACCTCATCTTCAATTTGGAAGCGAAGCTATTACTTCATTTAAGTCAGTATCTGCAAACCTTGGACATGCTGGCACTGGAGATTTTTTCGTAGCTTTTAAAATTGTAATTGATGATGAAAACCATTATGGATGGCTAAAATTAAATGTTTCTGCTGATGGAACAATATTAAAATTAAGATCACTTGGTTATAATATAAAACCAGAAGCTTCGTTGAAAGCTGGTGAATATTAATTGCAAAAAATGAAATACACAAAAGAGCCGTTTGTAAAAAACGGCTCTTTTTATTTATATTCAGAAACAGCTATATTATCAGCGCAGAAACTATATTCATATTCTTGATTAGAGCCAATAATGACTAATCTATCTGTCGTATATTTTTCGATTAACTGCAAATACCAATCAATTGCTTTTGAATCAAAATTTGAGGTTGGCTCATCTAATAATAACGTTTGCGATTCTGTTAAAAAAGCAAATGCTAATTTTAATCGTTGTCGCATACCTGACGAAAAATTTTTGATGTATTTTTTTTGATGTGGAACGAGTTCAGCAATTTCTAAAAATTGTTGTAATGAATCCACTTTCATTTTTTTAAAGGACGAATGAAACGTATACATTTCTTCTAAATTAAAATCATCCAATAATGAAATATATGGTGCAGCAAATGCAATTTCTTTCGATGCTTGTTCTAAATCGGTAACGCGTTGATGAATAATTGAAAAATGAATTTCACCAGAAGTTGGCACCAAACCACCAGAAATTATTTTTAATAACGTGGATTTTCCGCTTCCATTTGGACCTACAATAGCATACTTTTTATTGGCTTCAAACTGATAATTTACTTGTTTGAAAATCCATTCAAAACCATAACGTTTACTGATATTTTCGAGTTGTATGTTCATTTTTAATGATAAATGTTGAATGACATTAAACACTCAACATTATTTCAATCAATTCCTTTAATAATTCCTCTTTCTGCGTTTTTAATAAAATCTAAAATAGTATCACGTACAGCAGATGGTTGAATTTCTTCTTCTACTTTTTGTACAGCTTGTGAAGTATTTAATCCATTTCCAAAAACAAAGCGATACACATCTTGTATCGTATGAATATCTTCTTTTGAAAAACCTGCACGTTTTAAACCTACTGCATTGATACCTGCATACTGAGCAGGATTTCGCATCACCAAACAAAATGGTGGTACATCTTTTCCTATCATTGAGCCGCCGGAAATAAAACTATGCTTGCCTACTTTTGTAAACTGATGCGCGCCACTCATACCACCAAAATACACGAAATCATCAATCAAAATATGACCAGCTAAGTTGGTTGCGTTTGCTAAAATGCAGTTTTTGCCAATCACACAATCGTGAGCAACATGTACATAAGCCATTAATAAGGTATTGTCACCAACTTTAGTGGTACCAGAGTTTGAAGTGCCACGATTTACAGTAGTACATTCACGAATCACTACATTATTTCCAATTTCAACAATTGAATATTCACCTGCAAACTTTAAATCTTGTGGAATGGCACCAAGCACAGCACCTGGAAATATTGTACAATTGCTACCAATGCGTGTTCCAGGAAATATAGTAACATTTGGATGAATGATACAATTATCACCAATAATTACATCTTCGTAAATCGTAGAAAAATGTTCCACTTGAACGTTCTTTCCAAGTTGCGCTTTTGGATGTATATAATTATTCAATCAAAAAATATTTTGGTAAATATAGTGATTTTGATTTAAAGTGAAAGTGATGATGATAGTGAAAGTGATTATAAAATAACACTAAATCAAAATCTGTGAAATCTGTGAGAAAATTTGAGAAATAGATTAATACACAGTAGCTTTCGTTGTAGCTAAAATATAGTTTTCCATTAAAAACTGTGCAAACTTTACGTTTGAAGTATGACCTGGTTTGTAGCAAATTAATTTTCCGTTGAAATACGTTTGCGTTAAAGCCAAATCGCCTATGACATCTAATATTTTATGCCGCGCTGCTTCGTTATCAAAAGTTTGATACAATGGATTTAAAATTCCCATTTCTGGAATTGAATTAGCTGCTTGATGAAAAGTATTTGCCAACCAATTGATTCTGTCTTTACTCAATGCTGCTTCTGAAAACACCAACGCATTGTTCAAATTTCCACCTTTAATTAAACCATTGTTATACAAAAATTCAATTTCATGCAAAAAGCAAAATGTTTTGGCAGTGGCAATTTCATCTACATATTCAACAATATCATTCAACACAGCGTATTGATGTTTGATAAGTTTTGATGGAAAATCAATTAAGCAAGTAACAGAGAAATTATCGTGTGGTAAAAATATATATTCGGCATCTGTTTGTTCGTCTTTCCACTCAATCACATCGTGAATAATAAAACGTCTTTTATGTAGATTTAATTCTAAAATATTGTCTTTCAAACTTTCGATAAAAAACTTAGAACTTCCATCTAAAATCGGTATTTCTTTATTATCAATTTCTACCAATGCATTATCAATTTCTAACGCATAAAAAGCTGACAATAAATGTTCAATCGTAATTACTTCAGCATTATTTTTTTGAATAGTGGTGCTTCTATTGGTGTTGGAAACATTAGCTGCTTTTGCAGGAATATATAAAGTTGGATTAATATCGACTCTGCAAAATTGAATACCAAAATTTTCAGGTGCTGGTTTAATGGTAACATTTGCAGTTAAGCCAGTGTGCAAACCAACTCCAGAAAATTGGATAGGTTTGATGATTGTTTTTTGTATTAGCATGTAAAAAATCTACATTATAAAATTTACAAGTACCAAATATAATAAGAATATTTATGAATTGTGCTTACTTTATATGTTTTTTAGTTGATTTATGGTAGCTTCTAAATCACGGATGCGTTTTTCCATTTCTGGCAATGATTTAAATACGATGCTCGATTTAAAATATTGCTTCATATCAAAAGCTGGTGTGCCGCACAACACCAATCCTTCTTTTTTAATGTTTTGCGCGATGGCACTTTGTGCATTAATTCTGGTAAATGGTGCTACGGAAATATGTCCGACAAATCCAACTTGTCCGCCAATCATGTTGTGATGACCAATTTTGGTAGAACCAGAAATTCCAGTTTGTGCAGCAATCACGGTATGTTCGCCAATTTCCACGTTGTGTGCTACTTGTATCAAATTATCGAGCTTCACTCCTTTTCTGATAATAGTTGAACCCATGGTGGCTCTGTCGATACAAGTATTTGCGCCTATTTCGCAATTATCTTCTATCATTACATTTCCAAGTTGTGGAATTTTATGAAAAGAACCATCTGGAATTGGCGCGAAACCAAAACCATCGCTGCCGATGACTGCACCTGAATGTAGAATACAATTATTGCCAATTACACAATGTGAATTGATAGTAACATTTGGATAAATAATGCAATTGTCGCCAATGGTAACATGTTCGCCAATATAGACGAATGGATAAATATGTGCTTTTATGCCAATTTTTGCTGTTGGATGAATAAATGCTTTGTCAGAAATTTCTGTTGAAACTTCTGCATTAAAAATAGAAAGCACTTTTGAAAATGCAGAATAAGCATCATCTACCAAAATAAAATTACCTTTCATGTTTTCATTATAGACATCGCTGCTAATAACGATACAGCCAGCATTGCTTGAATACACAAAATCGAGGTATTTGATATTGGCTAAGAAAGTGATATTGTTTTGTTGTGCGTCTTCAATCTTTGCAGGAAATTTAATAGCATGTTGTGCATCGCCAATTACTTTTCCATTGATCTTAGTTGCTATATCTTGAATGGTTTGCACACGATAAAAATACGAAAGTTATTATAAAAAGAAAGAAAGAAAAACGCTTAAAAATCTTATTTATCTTATTTCTTCGGATATGCAATATAATGTTTCACTACAGGATTGGAAAGTGAGCGAATATTCCATTGCTCCGTGATATCGGTGATTTCTTTTATGGAATTATCTTTAAATTTAATGTAGATATTGTCTTTCTTTGGATTGTAAGCGTTGTTTTCAGCGGTTCCTTTTAACACTAAAAACTGCATCTCATCTTCTGAATATTTTTCTTTAAGTGCGTTGTATTTTTCGTTTACTTTATCTTCTTCTAAAAATTCTATCTTAAATAATTTACGATTGATGATTGCTGTAGAAAGCGTTTTTAAAATAGCATCATCGCTGATCATCCAATATTTTAGTGCTTGCATTACATCCGTATCATCTAACAAAACAAATTTATCTAAGTGGTTTTCAAAATCTGTTTCCGTTATTTCATTTCTTAAAAAGAAAAATAAATTTTCGGAAATAGAATTCGATGTATCGATATTCTGATACACTTTTTTAGCACGAAGAATAGCATTTTTTAACATCAAATCTGCTACTAAACTGGTTTTATGCAAATACACTTGCCAATACATTAATCTGCGCGCCACCAAAAATTTTTCGATAGAATAAATTCCTTTTTCTTCTACTACAATATTATCATCATGCACGTCTAACATATTGATAATTCTATCGTAGCCAACCACACCTTCACTTACACCACTGTAAAACGAATCACGATTTAAATAGTCTAATCTATCCATATCTAATTGTCCGGAAACCAATTGATACAAGAATTTTTTAGGGTATTGATTGGTGAAAATTTGTATTGCAATATCAATTGGCTTGCCAAATTCTTTATGTAACTGCTGCATCAGCAACATTGAAATATATTCGTGTTCTATGTTCACTAAAATACTTTCTAACGCATGTGAAAACGGACCATGACCAACATCGTGCATCAAAATTGCTAACACGGCTGCCTGCGATTCTTCTTCTGTAATTTCATGACCTTTTGATTTTAAAACTTCTAAACTTTTATACATCAAATGCATGGCACCTAATGAATGATGAAAACGCGAATGTGTGGCGCCTGGATATACTAACGAGCTTAATCCTAATTGCTGAATGCGTCGTAAACGTTGAAAATATGGATGCTCAATAACATCAAACACAGTATCATAAGGAATGGAAATAAAACCATACACAGGATCGTTAAATATTTTTCGTTTGTTCATGGATTCAATTATTGGTCTGGTTAACAACGATTGTTTATAAATTTCACATTATTTAAGAGAATAAATGTATGTATTTTGCAATATAAACGTGTTATTACGTTTGTAAAAATAGTTAAAAGCTGATACTTATTATCAATAACTAAATAAAGAACAACATGAACGAAATAAAAATCCTTTGGGCCGATGATGAAATTGATTTACTGAAACCACAAATTCTTTTTTTAGAACAAAAAGGATATACTGTAGAGCCAGTTAGCAATGGACACGATGCTTTAGATAAATTTAAAAACTTTCATTACGATTTGATTTTTTTAGATGAACACATGCCTGGAATTTCTGGCTTGGAAACGTTGGCACGTATAAAAGCTATTAACAAAGATGTACCAGTAGTGATGATTACCAAAAATGAAGAAGAAAATATTATGGAAGAAGCAATCGGCTCGCAGATTGCTGATTATTTAATTAAACCAGTTCGTCCAAATCAAATTTTATTATCTATAAAAAAACTAACAGAAAACAAACGCTTAGTTTCTGAAAAGACTTCAACTAGTTACCGACAAGAATTCCAGAATATCAGCATGGAATTAAACAATGTAAATGATCATTTTGAATGGGCCGAGCTCTATAAAAAATTAATTTATTGGGAATTGGAATTAGAGAAAGCTGACAATCCAGATATGAAGAATATTTTGGATATGCAGAAAGCTGAAGCTAATAAAGAGTTCTTTAAATTTGTTACTAAAAATTATTTAAAATGGCTGAAAGAGCCAGCAAAAGAAAGCACTCCAACCTTATCGCATACTTTATTTAAAAACAAAATCATTCCAAATATTGATGGTGATTGTCCAACATTTTTTATCTTAATTGACAACTTGCGCTACGACCATTATCGCATGATTGAAAGTATGCTAAAAGAAGATTTTAGAAAAGTAAGTGAAGATTATTTTTATGCCATTTTACCAACCACAACACAATATTCTCGAAATGCTATTTTCTCTGGTTTGATGCCTTCTGAAATTGACAAGAAATATCCAGACAAATGGTTTTATGATGATGAAAATGCAGGTAAAAATTTACACGAAGAATTTTTCATGAATGAACAATTTAAACGTTTTGGAATTGATTTAAAAACAAGTTATACTAAAATCACCAACCATCAAGCAGGCAAAGTTTTAGAAGATACTATTTTGAATTTAATGAATAACACTTTCAATGTTATTGTGTATAATTTCGTAGATATGTTGTCACACGCGCGAACAGAAATGGAAGTTTTAAAAGAATTGGCAAGTGATGAAGCTGCATATCGTTCGTTGACGATGTCGTGGTTCGACCACTCACCTTTGTTTAATGCCATTCAAAAATTAAAAGAGAAAAAAGTACGCATCATTATTTCATCAGATCATGGAACGATGCGTGTTCAAAATCCATCTAAAATAATTGGAGACAAAGCAACGACTACGAATTTGCGTTATAAAACTGGTAAAAATTTAAATTTCAATGAAAAAGAAGTTTTCTATATAAAAAATCCAGAAGAAGCATTTTTACCAAAATCAAATTTGAGTTCATCGTATGTTTTTGCAAAAGAAGATTACTATTTTTGCTATCCAAATAATTACAATCACTTTGTAAATTATTACAGAAATACGTTCCAACATGGTGGTGTATCTATAGAAGAAATGATAGTTCCAGTAGTAGTTTTTGAAAGCAAATAAAATAGTAAATAGAACACTGATTTAATTGATTGTTATGATGATGATAATTTTGTTAATTTGATTTATTCTTTTTGAATTAAAAAATATTGCTGCTTTAGAACAATGATTTAGCTTATTAAATTGATTAAAATAAAATGAATTTCACTATTAAAAGTATTGCAGAATTAAATCCAATTGTTGATGAAATTATACAACTATCAAAATCACATGCTGTGTTTTGTTTCTATGGAAATTTAGGTGCAGGCAAAACAACTTTAATAAAATTAATTTGCGAGCATTTAAAAGTAATTGATTCTATATCTTCGCCAACGTATCCAATTATTAATGAATACAAAACTACAGATAACAAAATCATTTATCACATTGATTTGTATCGATTGAAATCTATTGAAGAAGCCATGAATATTGGTATCGAAGATTATTTATTTTCTGATCATTTATGTTTTATTGAATGGCCTGATAATTTCGAAAGTATTCTTCCTGATAATCATATTAAAATAAAAATTACTAAATTTGATGATTACAGAGAAATTGTAATTAGTAATAAATAAATTTACTTACGACTTTTGACTCACGACTTACGACTATTCTATGGAATCTATCATTGGAAAATTTAAAACAGATTATTCTTTATACACTAAAGAAGTTTTAGCGGACATTCAAAACGCTAAGAAGTCTTTATACATTGGCATTCCAAAAGAAACTGATTACCAGGAAAAACGTGTTCCATTAACACCAAACTCTGTGGCAGCACTCGTAAATTATGGATTTCGTGTAGTTGTAGAAAAAGATGCTGGCGAAAATTCTAATTTCACAAACGAAGAATATGTGCAAGCTGGTGCTGATATTGTGTATACAAAAGAAGATGTTTTTAAAGCAGTAACGATCATAAAATCTGGCCCAATTAATCCAGCAGAAATACGATTATTACAAAACAATCAAACCATTTTCTCACCTATTTTATTGCCAAATCAAACAAAATCAAATTTTAAAAGTTTGATGGAAAAACGTGTAACTGCCATTGCTTATGAATATGTAAAAGGCGATTACAATACATATCCATTCATGCGTTCCATGAGCGAAATTGCAGGAAATTATGCTATAATTGTTGCTGCAAAATATTTGAGTAATGAATATGGAAAAGGTATTTTGCTTGGTGGAATTGCTGGACAACCACCAGCAAAAGTATTGATTTTAGGTGCTGGTACCGTTGGCGAAGCCGCAGCAAAATCTGCATTAGCGCTTGGTGCTTCTATTCAGGTTTTCGATGATAATATTTTTCGTTTATCGCGTTTACAGAAAGATTTAGGAAACAAAATTTATACTTCTGTTATTGATCCGATTAATTTGGCGAAAAATATTGCTCGATCGCATGTAGTGATTGGCGCATTGAAACCGAAAAACGGAAAAACGCCTTGCGTGGTGACTGAAGATATGGTGCGTTCGATGAAAAAAGATTCTGTAATTATTGATGTAAGTATAGATAATGGTGGTTGTTTTGAAACATCACAAGTAACCAACCACGATGAACCCATTTTTACCAAACATGATGTAATACACTATTGTGTACCCAATATTGCATCCAATGTATCACGCACAGCAAGTTATGCATTAAGTAATATCTTATCACCTATCTTGAAAAATGCAGCAAATGCTGGTAGTTTGGAAAGTTTAATTAAAATCGATAATGGTATCTTGCACGGAACCTATTTATATAAAGGTGCGTTGACTAAAGATTTTATCGCAAAAAAATTCGATTTAAAATTTACAGATTTAGAACTTTTACTGAGCGCAGATTTTTAACATAAATATCATCTTATAAGCAGTAGCTAAATGTGTAATATTAATAATTTATATCTATATTGGTGAACTAAAAAACTTATAGCTATGAATTATTCTTTTAAAAAAGCAATTTGCTTTTTACTCTTTATTTCTACTTTTTTAATTAAAACACTAGAAGCCAATTCATCAGAATCACTGGAAGTGAAACATTTTGATGATTTAAATTCAAGTTTATCTTCAGATGTTTCTAACAAGTTGATTTCCACAAAATCAACTAGTATAAAATATAGTTCACTTTTTGGTAAGAATAATGGTTCTATTTCGATAAGAAATAAAAAGAACGAGAGCGATTCTGGAAAATTAGCTACTACTACATTTGAAAATGCATTAGCTATAAATTCTACAAATTATCCAGCACCTACTTCTAAAAATACTGTTTATGAATTGCTAACTAAAAAAAATGGAAAAGAAACTTTTGCTGAAATTGCATTTTTAGACGCAAATACTGTTGTTACGCTTTCATTTAATAAAAAAGATGCAACGCTACTGTTTATTGATATCAGCAATAACCAAATGAATGTAACAGCTAAAATAAATGTGCCAGTTTGTAAAACAAATACTTCAAACACAAAAGAGTTTTTTTATGTTGATGCTGAAGCACATCAGGTGGTGATACCTGTAAATAAAGGAAAAGAATACATCGCAAAAAATGGAGAATTAAGTTGGAAAAAAAATAAAACGTACATTCCTGGTATTTGGATTATTCAGACAATTAAGAATGATGAGAAAAAATGGAGTTTTAACAATGCATCAATACATGTAAACTATTTTTATTCAACTGAATTAGCAGCAAAAGGTAAAAATGCCTTTAAAATTCAAACTGCACATGCTGATAATGTTGGAAATATCTGGATGAGTTTTTCACAAGGAATTGTTGGTGTTTTAGAAAATGTTTCAAAAAATGAAAAAGCTCAATATACAAATGAAATTAAACTACACAATTTCAATAAAGATTATAGCTGGTATGATGCCATGAAAAAAGATTATTCTACATTATTGTACGAAGATTTAAAGTCAACTGTAAATCCAGATGAAAATGATACCACAAATTTGCAAAAAAGATACTTTCAAAATCCGCAGGCATTTAGTGCTGCTTATTTAGAAAACGCAAAATATACAAACTATTCAAATATTCTAAGAGAAAAAAACAATGAATTAGATTCTAATGCATACTATGAAAATGCTGAAAGTTTAAATCAATTTGTGCATTTAGAATTAGACGATCCAACTTCAAAAATGAAAAAGAAAATTGTAAATTATTTTGGATTCGAAATCAAACAATTTCAAACAGTTCAAAATAATATTACAACTGACCTTGATGGTGCTGTATACATCACCACAAATTTAGGTTTGCATAAATTAATATTTGATAAAAAATCAAACAGCATTCAAACGAAATGGTCATTGCCTTATAAAAATAGCTTTATTAAAGAAACAGGAAATAAAGTAGCAAGCAGTCAAACAACACCAACTTACATTGCAGAAAAAAATGAAATCGTTTTTTGCGACAATGCATTTCCAGTTAAAAATTTAATGATTTTAGATGCAGCAACTGGAACCGTAAAAAATAAATTTAAACTCTTTGAATATGCAGTTGGTAGTGCTTGTGAAAATGCGGTAACTTACAGCAATAACACAATTTTAGTAAGTAACACATTTGGAAATATCGAAAACGGTTATGCAGCTAAAGGAATTATGAGATTCAACTGCAACGAAACCGGAACTTGGCAACAAGATTACGATTGGAACAAATTGCATGTAAATACGCTTTGTAATACAGCTTCTGTAAAAATTTCTGCTGCTGATGAAAAAGCATATATCTACCAAAACGTTGACAATTCAACTAATTGGCAAATTAATGCAATCACTTTGAATAAATCAACAGAATTCAATAAAATTAATTATTCATTACTGCCAATATTTGATAAATCTGCTAAAATAAATTTAAATAATAGCAAAAGTAATATAGCTATTGGTGCAAGAAAAAACTTATTTATCGGAACTTCTAATGGTTTATTGAGAATTGTGAGTGAGTAAGTTTATTTAGCAATTTTATTTTTCTTCAAATCTTTAATTACACTTTTCACCATGTTTTCAGCGGTGAAATTTCCAAAGGTAATTACTTTGTAAAACATGTTTTCTTTGTTACCCATTTTTGCAAAAATTTCTGAAGAAGAATGACCTTGTTCTCTATATTTAATAACGGTTCCAACAAATTCTTCAAAAAAATTCAGTTTATTCTGTAAACGTTTTTTGCCATTTTCCGTTTTTGGATTATGCGAACAAAACAACACATCAAAATCTAATTGCAGTAGCTTTTTTAGTGAATCCATTTGAATAAAAATACTTTCGTAAGGTGCGAAATATTTTATTTTATCAGCAACATACAAATCACCAGAAAACAAATAGCCATGTTTTTCTTCATAATAACAATAATGATCATTGCAATGGCCTGGTGTGAAAATTGGTTGTAAACTATAGTTTTTTGTTTCAATCAAATCCGTTTCCAAAAGTGGTTTTAAATGTGCTTTTTCAACATCACCATTCATCAGTTTTCCTAATACAGAAACACTGAAACCTTTTTTTAAAATTCGCACCGTTTCTGGATGAGCATAGGTATCAACATTTAATTCTTTCATTAAGAAAGCAACATTTCCAGAATGGTCTTCATGATGATGCGTTAAAATAATTTTAGAAATCTCGTGTTCTTTTGCAACCTTCAAAATATTTTCACGGTTAAAACGCTGAGCAGTATCAATCAATAAATCATCTAATACAAATGCATAAACAGTTTGCACATTACTACCTAAACGATAAACACTAAAGCGATAGTAGTTTACGTCTTCAAATGTATAATTAAATTTACGAACTGCCATTTTGTAAAATTATTTTTTTACTTCTTAAAATTACTTTACTAAAGCAAACAAATTTGTTGTGAAACATTTCTATATTGTTAAATAAATAAGACACAATGAAATGAGCATGAGTGTTCGCATACCAAACAGCAATGATTATTTGCGAAACGTGGTTCTATGACACAAAAATTATAAATGAATAGCTGTCATAAATTCCATCTGCTCTATTAAAATCAATAAAAATAAACAGATGAAAAAAGGATTTATTTTAGCTGGTGTAGTTGGTGGAATTACAGCAGCATTGTTAATCGGTGCATTTTGGTTTATAAAAAACGCAGTACTTGCCATGAATATTGATAAACCAGTTTCAATTTCTGTAACGGATAAAGTACCATTGTCTGTTAAAGTAGATAGCACCATTGGTATAAAGTTAGAAGATGAATTACGTACCAAAATAAATGTAACCGATGCGTTAGAAATCGACATGAATGAATTGTTAGATGTACCATTAAAGATGAATTTGACGGTTCCTTTAAATACAGATGTTTTTATGGATCAGGTATTGCATTTAGAATTTGATTTACCTGTTGATATCAAACTCGACCAAACGGAAATGCCTTTACAAAATTTAGTGATTCCATTCAATAAAAAATTAAATATCAATGATTCGCTGGCAGTTGATTTTTCGATACCATTAGATACTAAAATCAGAACCAATTTTAAACACTTTTTCAATTTATCATTGCCAGTAAAAGCACAAATTCCGGTGAAGGTAAATATTCCAATTAATCAACCTTTACAAGTAAACGATACGATTATTTTAAATGCGCAAGATTACAATATTCCATTAAAAACTACGATACCTGTGAAAGCCGAAGTGCCCATAAAACAATTGGTTCATATACAAGGAACCTTGCAAGTACCTGTTTCGCAAATGGTTCAAATTCCATTAAAAAAAGTAATTCATGCACCTGTTACGAAACCATTTCATGCCAATGTAACTGCTGAGAACAACAACATAACAACAAGTTTTAATACTAATTTAAATGCAACGGCAAGTTTTACGCAACCATTGCGTGTTACTAAAATGGATTCTTTAAGAATTGATGCAGATAAAGTAAAAATCAGCATTAAAAAGAAAAAATAAGCAGTAATTATTTACGCTTTGGTGGCTCTGGAACTGCATCAGATTTATTACATTTAAAAAAATAATTCTGATAAAGCGCATTGCAATATTCAGCTAAATCATGTCGTTTTACTTTCCCGAAATTATAGTAAATCTTACAAACGTTTACTTCTACATCATTAATCATTATACTGTCGCTCTTGGTAATATTATAGGTACTTCCAACATGCTGATATCGACCACAAATTCCTTTATCTTTTTCTGGACAAAACATGCGATGAAAACTTTGCGTTGGCGGCAACATTGGAATCAAATCATTTTTGTTGACGTACCGAAAAGTTGGAATTTGCTGTTGCTCATAATATTCGGCAAAGCGTTCACCACCAACTCGTGGATTAGCATATGTGTAAACGCCAAATGGTTGCAGTTGATGCAAGCTAAAATCTAAAGCTGCTAAAACAGCTAGTGCACCACCTAAACTATGACCTGTTATCAATATTTTTTGTTGATTGGTTTGATGCAATTTTATTGTTTTTAACAAGGTATCTTCCACACTTACATACGATTTCCAAAACCCAGAATGCACATATGTATTATTAAACGATGCAATTGGTATCATTTTACATTTTGCATCGGTTAGCAGCCAATCTTTTTTAGTATTCAGAAAACCACCATTTGTTTCAGAGCCACGAAATATGATAATTATTTTAGAAGAATCACTCATCACTACTAAATTGGTACTGGTAGTATCGTTATTTATAAATGAAAATTGTTGCATTCCATACGAAGCAAATTTTTCTGTAAATGTTGCTCGAAAAGCACTGTCATCATTATATTTTTGCACACCAATTAAATCTGGAAAAATATAGTAATTACAAAGCATCAACAAATAAGCATTGGTGTCGCAATGTGTTGTATTATTGGTGTTTAAACAATTGAAGTATTTAGTTTGAGAATAAACAGAAATACTATAAATTAGGAAAAGGGTAAGTGATAATTTTTTAAACATAATAATCTAAAAATACTCTAAAAAGTTCGTGTCTTTTCCAGAAACAATACGCTTGTATCTATTGTGCAACAAATGACCGATCGTATCTTCCCAATTTAGTTTCAGTTTATGTCCGTTGATGCTTTCAATACCAGCCACTTCGGTTGCAGTGCCAGTAAAAAATGCTCCATCTGCTTCAATGGCTTCTTCAATGCCAAAGTTGCGTTCAATTACATCAATACCCATTTGTTTGGCAATATCAATTAACGTAGAACGTGTGATACCTGGAAAAATATTATTTAATGGTGGAACAATTAATTGTCCTTTTTTTTCCATGAAAAAAGATGCACCTGGACCAGAAGCAATGTAACCTTCTACATCTAACAACAATGCATCATCGTAGCCATTTTGGTGTGCTTCGCGCGATGCAAGTATAGAATTGATATAATTTCCGGTGGCTTTAATATCTACAGGCATCGTTTTTGGATGCGGTCTGCGCCAACTCGACACCATAATTTTTAAATGATTGGAATGATAGTATTTTGTCCATTTCCAGCAAGTCATTAAAAAATTGGGTTTGTCGGCATCTTGCGCTTTCAGCGTCATATTTTTATCCATAAAAATCAACGGACGAATATATGCTTCTTTCATTTCGTTGCGCTCAATTAATTCATACGCAAAGTTGATCATTTCCTGCACCGAGTAAGGCATATGAATATTGAGTTTCTCAGCAGAATTTACCAATCGTTCGAAGTGACGTTTTACTTTAAAAATATGCGGACTTTGTTGATTATTGTACGCACGCAAACCTTCAAAAACACCGTAGCCATAATGCAAAGTTTGGTTGAATGGACTTACACGAAAATCGGTAACATGCTTAAATTCACCATTAAAAAATAAAATCGTCTTGTCGGTATGATATAACATAACTGCTTATTGAATGAAAATTGATAGAATTGTTTACTAAATAATTAATGAAGATAAAAAAATTGATTCAATAATGAATATCAAATTATTGTTAGTTTCAACAACACTTGAATACATACTACCTTTTTAACCAAATTTACGGTAACAGCAACCAGCAGCTACAGTTCTTCTTATTCATCACCTACTACAGAAAGCGCTGAATAATAAAAAACGCAAAACCATAAGCTAAAAGGTTCGCATGTCGCGAACCTTTTTTTTGTGATGATTTGTTATTAGATTTGAATTAATTATTTTAATAATACATGCTAACCTACGAAGAATTAAAAAGAATAGTTTCATGGCAACCATATAGAGATGATTGGCCGGTTGATAGAAATAAAATTGACGATAATGTTAAAATTTACTATGGTTCACTCATAGAAAATTTTAAATTTAACGATGTATTTGATTCAACTATTACAGAAGATGAAGGAATGGGTACCTTCCTTGAAATTTTGTGTCATACACAAGAAGAAAAATTTTTCAATGAAAATTGTATAATGGTATGCATATCACTTTGTTCTCCATATGCCGCTTATGGGCAAATTAAATTCTCTAAAGATGAAAATGGTATGGCTTGGAGTTGGCTCGACGCTGAAACTGTTGGAATTATTTACGATGAAAAATTAAAGTCAATTGAACTTGAAGTTATCAGAATATTAAAAAACAATAATTTGATTGTAATAGATAATGAATATGCAAAACAAGAACTTCCAGATGAATTATCCAAAAATATTGACTCCTTACATGAAGGCAATCAAATTATAAATGCATTATTTCAAATTATGGATTAATTTTTTAAGAAACCACCAAACCGCAGAAGAGTTAGCTTTTTGAAATGCGCAGCTTTCCAACCTACAAACCAAACCGTTGTAAACCATCATTGTTTTAAAACCTTGATGGTTTGGCTAAGAATTATTCCGTAGGAATATACTGTTTATAGAAATAGATAAAAATGCTCCTGCGAGGCAGCTCCGTCAGGAGCGTACTAATGATGAGGTCGCTCCTACGGAGCTAAATGCTCGCATGTAGCTATTATTTCTATAAACAGGTTGTCCTGACAGGACAAAATTTGTACGATAATTTATCCCTAATATTCCAGAAGTTCAGTTTTTTAGGCTAGTTGAACGCATTTTTGAGTTATTTTATTAAACAAATGAAATATTTATAGAGATAAATACTTTAGATGCTTTCAATTTTACCTAAGAAGCATTAAATTCCAGCTTAGAAGTATTGAAAACTGGATTAGATGCTATTAATTTAAGTTTTTCAGTGTATCTAAATTAGTTTTTGCAGTATTTAAATATTTTTTAGCGTATCTAAATTTAAATTTATTGTATCTAAATTGCTTTTTACTATATCTAAGTTTATTTTTAGCGTATCTAATTAATAGTTTATTGTATCTTAAATATTTTTAAGTTATCTAAAATATTTTTTGATGTATCTAAATTAATTATTATCGTATCTAAATTAGTTTTTGCTGTATCTAAATAGCTCAGAAATCAATTTTTAACTAAAAATGCTTCTTTTTACCATATCAACCATTTATATTTAGTAATCGAAATGATATTACTTAATGAAATACTATTATTTATGCGTATCAAAAAAGCTCTCAGAAGAATCTATATTATAGAAGACGCCATCCTAATCACTATCTCGAAAGCAAAAATTGCATTTCTGCGCCGCGATATTGTGAAATTGGCAGAATTTAACGTAACGCCTGCCGCGCTCGATGATTTTGATGCTACGGTAGATGCATTCGCTGAGTTTCCGACCGATTCGGAATCTGCCGGCGAAAAAGCCGTGGCTACCGAAACCAAAAACGCCAATTCCGATGCGCTGTCGCAGGCGATACAAACCATTATGGTGCGCGTGGAAAATAAATTCGGCACACACTCTGCCAAATATCGCTCGTTCAACACCGCTAAATTATATACTTTGGATGATGCCAATCTGCTGCTGGCAGGCAGGCACGTTGCCAACCGCGCTGCCTTGTATCTCGCAGACCTTGCCTCGCTTGGACTGACGACAACTGAGATAGACACGCTGAAAGCACTTTGCACCACGTTTGAAAATTCGATTCTCGAACAGCAAGCCATGATTGCCGAGCGCGATATTATGCAGGAAGACCGCGTGGAAATGGGCAACGCTATTTTTGTGCGGCTACGCAATTATTGCAAGCTGGCGAAAAGCGCGTGGCGCACGGTGAGCGCCGCAAAATATAACGACTACGTTATTTATGATACGCCAAGCGGCGAGAAAATTGATGATGTCAAGCCTGTAGATGAATAGGTCATGCTGAACGAAGTGAAGCAACTTTTGAATTTGTTGCACTTGCGTTAAGAATAAATTTTACAGACAGAGCAATGCCGTCCAAAAGGTTTTTCGCTGCGCTCAAAATGACCACTTAGAGAAACTTCAATTTTTCCTTACTTTTGCAGCATGCTTACAACAGGTTACTCACTTATTTTCTGGTTCATCATCGCGTTTATTGTTTTCGAAATTATTTTAGAAAGCTATTTAGATTATTTGAATGATGATACATGGAACCAGCCAATTCCAGCAGAACTCGAAGGAATTTATGATGAAGAAAAATACGCCAAAGCGCAGCAATATCACAAAGCACTGAAAAAACTCGGCAGAATTAGTTCTATTCTAAGCATTACGCTGACGATGGTCTTTTTATTTATGAAAGGATTTGCGCTGGTGCATCTGCACGTTGCAGCAATTACTACCAATCCAATTTTGCAGGCATTGTTGTTTTTTGGTTGCTTCGCTATCGTTTCTGATATTATTGGTTTGCCATTTGAGTTGTACGGCACTTTTGTGATTGAAGAAAAATTTGGCTTTAATAAAATGACCTGGAAAACGTATGTAGTTGATAAATTAAAAGGTTATGTGTTGGGTGCCATCATTGGCGGCGCGTTGCTCAGTGTTTTTGTTTGGTTTTATACCATTGCCGGTACTTATTTTTGGATATATGCATGGATAATTTTCAGTGCGTTTACGTTGTTTTTTACCATGTTTTATACTTCTATTATTGTACCAATTTTCAATAAATTAAATCCATTGGAAGATGGTACCTTGCGCCAACAGATTGAAGCATTTGCACAAAAAGTCAATTTTCCGTTAACCAATATTTTTGTGATTGATGGTTCAAAACGCAGCACGAAAGCCAATGCGTACTTCAGTGGTTTAGGCAGCAAAAAAACAATTGTTTTGTACGATACTTTAATTAAAGAACAAAGCGATGATGAATTGGTAAGTGTGTTGGCGCATGAAGTTGGTCACTACAAAATGAAACACATCCAAACATCTATGATTATTGGTGTTTTGCAAATGGGTTTGATACTTTTTATTTTATCCATCTTCATTAACAAACCTGAACTGTCGCAGGCATTGGGTTTGCAAACGGATGTTCCTGTGTTTCATTTAGGTTTAATTGCGTTTAGTTTGTTATACAGTCCAATCTCCATGATTACTGGTATATTCATGAACATGTTATCGCGCAAAAATGAATTTGAAGCAGACAATTACGCAAAAGAAAACGTTGGCACTGGCGAACATTTGGTGTCTGCATTGCGCAAATTATCAGCGAATAATTTATCGAATTTGAATCCAAATAAATGGTATGTGTTCTTTCATTACTCGCATCCACCATTGTTGGAAAGAGTTAGGAATTTAATGATGAATAATTGATGATTAACAAATTTAAAAAGTTCCTGAAACAAGTTCAGGATGACGGCGTCTCGGTGCTGTGTCGCTGTCATGCCGAACTTGTTTCGGCATCTAAGTCTTGTTGTTTGATTCTATTTTTTTATTATACAACAGCAAACGCACAGCAATTAGTATCACAACCATTTGTTGGTCACACCACAAAAAATGAAATCAATATTTGGTGTTTGTTTAAAGATGTTGATACTGTTTATATCAAAAATTCAGACAATCAAACCAAATCATTTATTTACAAAAAAGAGAATTGCTATAAATCCTATTTGCCAGTAAATTGCAGATTTGATGCGTTGCAAGAAAACCAATCTTATCACTTTCAATATTCATTCAACAACAACCATTTCTTTCCATTAATTTCAGCAAAAACCAACAACGATTCAATCTCTAATTTTTCGTTTTTGGCTGGCTCGTGCGCTTTTATTCCTACAGGTGCCAATGCCATGATGAAGCCAGGCACGAGTTTAGAAATTTTTGATTACATGAAAAAAGATTCAGCCGATTTTATGTTGTGGCTCGGCGATAATTTGTATTACTTTTTAGATTATCGTTCTTATAAAACTCAGTTAAAACGTAATATAAAAACACGACTAAAAACACCAATCAGTGCGTTCTTAAATTCGAAGCAGCAATACGCCATTTGGGACGACCACGATTACGGCAGCGATAACAGCGATGGTACTTTTAAGCACAAAACTTCTTCTTTAAATGTATTTCAGCAATTTTGGTCAAACCCAAAAAACGGCACTAATAATTACTTTACATTTCATCAGCAAGATTGTCAGTTTTTTATGTTGGATGACAGATATAATAATGAAAAAGATAAAACTGTTTTAGGTAAAACACAATTAGATTGGTTGAAAAATGAATTACTTACATCAACTGCAACTTTTAAATTTGTTTGTATCGGTATGCAAGCGTTGAATCCAATTAGCACGTTGGAATGCTTTTATAAAACGGAAAAAGAATATAAAGAACTCGTTGCGTTTATAAAAGAACATCGCATTTCAGGCATCATTTTTCTTTCCGGCGATAGACATCACGGCGAATTGATGAAAATTGAAGAACCAGGTATGTATCCATTGTATGATTTTACCACTTCACCACTGACGATGTATCCAATTAAATTAAGCAAAAAAAGCAGCGAATACATCAATCCAAATAAAGTGACTAGCACTTATTATACAAATTACAATTACGGTAAAATTTCAATTATTGGCGAGCCGCAAAACAGAAAATGTATGATTGAATTAAAAGATAATACTGGAAAAACTGTCTGGACAAGAGAAATTTTGGCGAACGATTTAAAATAATTTAATCCAAAAACCAAAAACATACAACACAAACAGTTCAATTTCAATAATTTAAATAATAAAGCTATTTACATTGTGGAAAACATGTGGACTTAATAATAAAGCAACAAAAAACGCTTGAAAAAAGAGAATTTATCATTATCTTTGCAACTCCAAAAAAAAAGAAATTATGTACGCAATAGTAGAAATAGGTGGTCATCAGTTTAAAGTAGTTCAAAATCAAGAGATTTTTGTACTTAAATTAGATGGTAACGCAGGTGATAAAGTTAACTTTGATAAAGTTTTAATGCTTTCAGGTGATGCAGGCACGACTATCGGTGCACCAACAATAAGTGGTTCTTCAGTAGCAGCAACGATTGTTGAACACCAAAAAGGCGATAAAGTTATCGTTTTCAAGAAAAAAAGAAGAAAAGGTTATAAAGTTAAAAATGGCTTTAGAGCATCATTCACAAAAATAAAAATTGACGCAATCGCGTAATTGTTAAAAATTAAAATTCTAATAAAATGGCTCACAAGAAAGGTGTCGGTAGTTCAAGAAACGGTAGAGAATCACATAGCAAACGCTTAGGTGTAAAATTATATGGTGGACAAGCTGCGATTGCAGGTAACATTATCATTCGTCAACGTGGAACAAAATTCCATCCAGGAATTGGCGTTGGTTTAGGTAAAGATCACACAATTTTTGCTTTAGTTGACGGAAAAGTCCTTTTCAAAAAAGGATTTAAAGACAGAACGTTCGTTTCTATCGTAGCGTAACTAAATCAAATTTATTTGATAAAATAGAGTCATTCTTTAATTAGAATGACTTTTTTAATTTTGATGCGATTTCATCGATTATTAACCCTGCTGCTTTAGCAGAAGCACCTTTCTCACCTATTTTTTCAAATAACGCTTCGTAAAAATGTAGGTTTGATGCATTCAACAATTTATCTAAATCAGTTTTTATACTTTCAACTGTGCAATCATACTGAATTAATTCTGTCACTATTTTTTTATTGGCAATCAGATTTGGTAACGAAATAAAATCAACTTTTGCCAATCGTTTTCCTATTTGATAATTTAACCACGAAGTCTTGTAGCAAACTACTTGTGGCACATTTCTTAAAGCTGTTTCTAAGCTTGCAGTTCCACTACAAACAACTGCAGCTTTTGCTTGCAGTAAAATTTCATCGACTGAATTCCATTTGATTATTACATTTTGTGGCAACTCATAATTATATAGATGTTTCAAGCGAGAAATTCCTGCAATAACAAATTGCTCGTTTGGATATTGATTTGCAAGTTCTAAATATATTGGTAAAAGTTTCGTGATTTCCTGTTTGCGGCTACCAGGCAAAAGAGCAATATTGTTTATTATATCGTTTTCTATTGAAGATTGACTATTATCCATTGACCACTGACAATCTAACAACGGATGTCCGACAAAGTGTGCATTTATATAATTATGTTTGGTGTAAAAAGCAACTTCAAACGGCAAAATGCATAAAACCAAATCCACATTTTTTTTAATAATTTCAACTCGTTTTTCATTCCAAGCCCAAATTTGCGGTGCGATATAATACACCACTTTAAAACCATGATGTTTACACCATTTTGCCATGCGTAAATTAAAACCTGGATAATCTATTAATATAATTACATCAGGTTTGTAAGTTAAAATACTTTGTTTTACTTCATTAAAATTTTGATTAATTGTGCGCAAATTTTTGAGCACTTCATAAAAACCCATGAATGCTAATCTATCTAAACCAAATAAAATATCAACAGAAGCTTTTTGCATGTGTTCACCGCCAACGCCTTTAAAAACAGCCGATTCATCCAATTTAATAATTTCATTTACCAAATTTGCTGCGTGTAAATCGCCAGATGCTTCGCCTGCTAAAATAAAATATTGCATATTTTATTTAGTCGTGAGTTGTAAGTCGTGAGTCATATTTATAAAGCATATTTAACTACAAACATGGCAATGATATATAGCATTGATGCAATAAAAATGCCTTTACATAAGTTGAATTTCTGAATCAAATTAAACAGAAAAAAAACTGGTAAATTGGCAAAAACACTTATTTTAATAAATGATGGAAGCGTTGATATTTGTTTGGCACCATCAACATATTCTTTCCAAGTATAAGAAGTGTATTTTACTTCATAGTACAATACAAACATCAACATAGGTATGATTAAACCTAATACAAAACCAATGATTGTCTGATCGATTTTATCTATAAATTTTTGATTTTCAACAGTCATAAAATGAATTTATAATTTTGATTATTTTTAAACTTATTCGTGTAATTTCCAATTTTGATTGATAAATGAAATTGCATGATGATGTGTTAAATCATATTGTACAGGAACGATGGAAACATAGCCATTTTCAAGTGCCCAAACATCGGTGTCATCGCCTTGGTCGAAATTAACAAATTTGCCAGTAAGCCAATAATAATTTTTGCCATTTGGATCCGTGCGTTCATCAAATTCTTCGACCCATTTTGCATTTGACTGACGACAAATTTTCATTCCTTTTATTTCACTCAATGGTAGCTTTGGAATATTTACATTCAACAAACTATCACCTGGCATTCCTTTCGCTAAAACTTGTTCTACTACTTTTTCTACATAAAATTTAGATGCAGAGAAATCGGCTTCAAATGAAAAATCTAATAAAGAAAAACCAACTGCTGGAATTCCATCAATGGCAGCTTCCATGGCAGCAGACATCGTTCCAGAATAAATGACATTTATCGCAGCATTTGAACCATGATTAATTCCTGAAACACATAAATCTGGTTTACGATGCAAAATTTTATCGATTGCAATTTTCACGCAATCTACTGGTGTTCCTGAACATTGATATGAAGGAATATCACCAAATTGATTTACTTTTTGCAAACGTAACGGTTCATGAATGGTAATAGCATGACCCATGCCTGACTGAGGCGAATCTGGCGCAACTACAACAACATCACCAAATTTCTGCACAGCTTCTACCAATGCTTTGATACCTGGCGACACAATGCCATCATCATTCGTAACTAAAATCATAGGTTTACTCATGATGCAAAATTAAGGATTGATTGTGGTGAATTCATAAATTAACATGTTAATTTTAATGCATAGAATTTGCCACAGTTAATTATACTATCCGTATTTCTTGTTAACAAGCTAAATCCATAATAATTCACCTAAAAGATTTTATATTTATAACTTTGAGTAAAATTTATTAACTAACAAAGAAATGAAGAACGTTTTAATTGGAATTTTGGTATTTATTGTTACTCTTTTAGCGTTTGTTATTTTTAAGAATGATTTATTTTCTAAAAAAGATAACAGCAAAGTTGATAGTACAATTGTTGTTCAAAAGATACAAAAAGTCTTAAAACTGGTAACTGTTGAAGGAAATTTTTCTGAGTTAATGAACTATTCTGATTTTGATTACGTTGATTTACCAGGTTTTAGAAAAGATGCAGTTGTGCAAGTAGATGCAAAAGTTTCGATTGGTTATAATTTGGATAGTTTAAAAATTTCAACCAATGAAGAAGAAAAAACAATTACGATTTCGCATTTGCCAAAACCAAGTATTATTGCCATTGATAGTGATGTGAAATTTAAAAATTTGAGTAGTGGTTTATTTACCAATTTTAACGAACAAGAATTGACAAAATTAAACACGCTTGGAAAAGAAAAAATCAGGCAAAAAGCAATGAATACAGAATTAATAAAACAAGCTGAAGAACAAAAAAATGAATTGTTTGAACTCTTGTTTTATATGGCAAAAGGAACTGGTTATAAAATTATTATAGAAGGAAAAGAGTTGAATAATGATAAGGTTATAAGTTATAAGACTGAATTATAAAATAAATGTATTATTTTTAATGTATAATAAAATATGATTTGAAATGAATATAGTTTCTTTTTTTGCAGGTGCCGGTGGACTCGATCTTGGCTTTCAAAAAGCAGGATTTAATGTTATTTGGGCAAATGAATATGACAAAGAAATTTGGGAAACTTATGAAAAAAATCATCCATTTACAATTTTAGATAAAAGAAGTATTGTAGAAATACCCTCTGAAGAAGTTCCAAAATGCGATGGAATTATTGGTGGACCACCATGTCAAAGTTGGAGCGAAGCTGGTGCAATGAAAGGAATTAACGATAAAAGAGGTAAATTATTTTACGATTTTATTAGAATTCTTGAAGCTAAACAACCAAAATTTTTCTTGGCTGAAAATGTTAGTGGAATGTTGATTGAGAGACATTCAGAAGCATTAGCAAACATAAAAGAACTTTTTAGAAATGCAGGTTTGGGCTACGAATTATCTTTTGAAATGGTTAACGCTTGCGATTACAATGTTCCACAAGATAGAAAACGTGTTTTCTTCATTGGAATTAGAAAAGACTTAAATTTTACTTTTCAATTTCCAAAACCTAATTTTCCAAAATTAACTTTACAAGATAAAATTTCTGATTTACAAAATAATGTGTTAGCTGCTTTGCCATACAATAAAACAAATGGTGATAATTGTGCAGTTGCTAATCACGAATATATGATTGGCGATTTTTCAACCATTTTTATGTCTAGAAATCGTGTAAGAAATTGGGACGAGCCATCGTTCACAATCCAAGCTGGCGGAAGACATGCACCTATTCATCCGCAAGCACCAAAAATGAAATTTATTGAACAAAATATTAGAGTTTTTGTACCAGGCAAAGAACATTTATATCGTAGATTGAGCGTAAGAGAATGCGCAAGAATTCAAACATTTCCTGATGATTTTATTTTCCATTACACAAGTGTTGTTGCTGGATATAAAATGATTGGGAATGCTGTTCCTGTAAATCTTGCTAAATTTTTAGCAGAAAGTATAATGCAACAAATAAAAGAGAATGCTAAACTTAGTGAATTTCAATTAACAAGAAATCAAGCAATTGCAGTATGACAAACATTATAGAAGCAATAATAAATATTGTTAACAATCCAATACTTGAAATTAGAAATCATTATTTAGGTAGAAATAGAGCAAACAATGTTGGTGAAGCATTGGAAACATTTGTTAAAGATGCCTTTGCAAATTTAATTATTGCAACTGACGAACAAGTAAGAATAAAAAGATATAATGAAGTTTTTTCTTGGCTTGGGAATCATCATAATCCACCTGATGCAATGATAAGAAATGGCGATGCAATTGAAGTTAAAAAAACTCAAGGTGCTAATAATACATTAGAACTAAATAGTTCATATCCCAAATCTAACATTCATTCAAATAGCACAATGATTCCGAAAGAATGTAAAAATTGTGAAGAATGGTTAGAAAAAGATTTAATATATTGTGTTGGTCATACAACTGACGAAACAATAAATTCTCT
>CALLKF010000190.1 GCA_938008535.1 uncultured Saprospirales bacterium
AACAACAGCATCAACGCGTTTAAAAAATATGTTTACACCAACGAAGAACTCAATGATTATTATAAAACACGCTATAAAAATTTTATAAAATCTGTTTTAAAACTCATTCAATTAAATGCAGATAAAACACAAATACAAAAATACATTGATGAACTGAACGCCAACAAAGATGTACTGGAACATAAATGGTTGATGGATTCTGCAACTGAACTATTGTCAACAAAATAAAAAATATGCAAACCATAAACTTAGCTATACAAAATTTAGAAACCGCACGACAAAGAAGTTTGCTTGTTTTCAATGCAATTCCACACGAATATATTCATTGGAAAATGGATAATGATTCGATGTCGATAATTGAAACCGTTCGTCATTTATTAGATTGTGATAAATGGTACATGAAAAATATTCAAGATAGAAAGAATGATCATTTAGATTATGATGAACTATTTGGCGAAAGACCCTATATTTCAATAGAAAACGAAATTGAAATAAATAAAAAAAGCAGAATTGATTTTATAGAATACTTAAAAACATTTTCTGATGAAACATTAGAAAATACACAATTAAAACGCAGCTCAGGCATGAAAAACTTAGATGCTTTTTTATTAGAAATTGCGTACCACGAAGCGTACCATACTGCTCAAATTCAAGTATATTTGCGTATCTTAAATTCACCAAGAGCAATCATTTGGTAACAATTATATTTCAATGAAACACGACATACAAACACGCGACGATTTATCTGTACTGGTAAAAACTTTTTACGAAAAATTATTTGCAGATGAACTTTTACAAACTATTTTCATTGATGTAGCAAAAGTTAAACTGGAAGAACACTTGCCTATATTAGTTGATTTTTGGGATTCGATTTTGCTGGATGGTGATTCGTATAGAAGAAATCAAATGGAAAAACACACAGAATTAAATAAAAAATTCCGATTAGAGAGACAACATTTTGATCAATGGATTTTTTTGTGGAATCAAACAATAGATGAATTATTTGCAGGTGAAAGAGCTGAACATGCTAAATTCCGAGCCAAGTCTATTGCCGATATCATGTCTTATAAAATAGATTATCTTAACAGCAACCAGAAACCTTAATACTCAATTCAATATCAGGTTAAAAATAAATCGTAATTTGTATTCCAATTATTTCGATTATAAAACATAGTTAATATGCATTTGCATCCAGAAGCTACCAGACATCTTATTGACCATAACGAAGAACATGTAAAAAGCTCTGAATTTATTAAAGATATAGTTATTGGTATGTCTGATGGATTAACAGTTCCTTTCGCATTGGCTGCTGGTTTAAGTGGTGCTGTTGATTCTACTGCATTAGTAATTACGGCTGGAATAGCTGAAATTGCTGCTGGTTCCATCGCTATGGGTTTGGGTGGCTACTTGGCTGGTCGCGCAGAAATTGACCATTACGATTCGGAACAAAAACGAGAATTTTATGAAGTAGAAAATTTGCGTGATAAAGAAATTGCTGAAACGAAAGAAATTTTTACGCACATGGGTTTGAGTGCAACTACTGTTGATGCTGCTGTTGAAGAGTTAGCCAAAGACAAAGAAAAATGGGTAAAATTTATGATGAAATATGAGCTCGACTTGGAACAACCAGATCCGAAACGTGCGCGTAATTCAGCTTTCACCATTGGTGTTGCCTATATAGTTGGTGGCATCATTCCATTATCGCCATATTTTTTTACAGAACATCCACACGATGGTTTAATCTACTCGGCAATTGTTACATTAATTAGCTTATTTATTTTTGGATATTTCAAATCAAAACTCACCGGACAACCTTTATTTAAAGGTGCTTTGAAAGTTATGGCAATTGGCGCAATTGCAGCAGCTGCTGCTTATGGCATCGCAAAATTAATTGGTTAAGAATTACTTATTAAAAGAATATTATAACTTTCCTTTATTTAATTACAACAACTACGTAAATTGTAATTTTTACATTGTTGGTATTGAAATGACTTCAAAAATATTTTTATTATTTTTAGTTTTATCTATTATTTTTGTGCCGTATTATTTTACTATGTTACTTTTAGAAAAAACATTTCTACACTAACTTATTTTTACTTACATGAGTTCAAGACCAACAAATGATATTTGAAATAATTTATAAATCAAATTTCAACATTAAAAATAATACAGTATGTATTAATTGACTAAAATTATACAAAGGAAATAAACTAATTATGACAGAAGAGTTTAATACAAATGAAACAACATCAGTGATTTGGACTAAGCCTAAATTATAAAGAAAAACAATTATTTATTATAAACAAAAAAAAGAAAATGAAAAAAGTATTTATTCCGATTTTAGCAATTGCAATTTTGGTAATTGGATTTACCACAACTACAAGTTGTACAAAAAATTGTGACCCGACTGTCGTACGTGATTCAACTATTATAACGCAATTTGATACTGTAACGAATACACAGTGGGTACTTCAATATGTAGAAGGTTCGGCTGGTAACAATACCTTCTATGCTCCACAATCTTTTATAAAAAACGGTAAGGCAACTTTTGCATCCAATTTATATCATGCAAGTCAATGGTTTTCAATTTATGACTTGCCTTTACCAAAAGAAATTAATTTAAATTTAGATACAGATAGTTTAAAATTAATTGCTTCAATAAGAAATATAAATGGAGACGGTACTGCAAATGAAATGGACTTGGGACTTATTTACAATTTAAGCACTCAAGCACAAGCACAGGCCTCTTGGCAAAAAGGTAGCAATGCAGCATTTTGTTTATTAGGTATAACTGGACAAACTATAAATAATGTTACAGAACAACTTACAAATACTTCTACTTATGAACAATATGCAATAAGTGTACAAGGTAATAATGTTACATCTTATAAAAATACAACAACATTAAAATCAACTCCATACACAGGCACAATTGGAAGTTTAAAAGCAGTAAGAGTTGCATTTAGAGGTTACGGTGAAATTGATTATGTAAAATTATATAAAGGAAACAAACTGATTATGATTGAAGATTTTAATGTTGATGGAACAACATCAGCACTTTGGTCAAAACCGTAAAACAAGTTTATATTTTGTAAAAAAAACCTTGAAGATTACTCTTCAAGGTTTTTTTTGTACGAATTTGGATTTGTAGGATTATTAGATGAAAGGAATTTTATTAGAAATCATGTCACTCAAATAAATCACAAGAATCATAGTTAAGACAATACAAATTATTTCAAACTCCAATCAAATTTATTCAAATTTTCCACGCAATGTTTTAACAATAAAACACTTGCTTCAATATCGGCTTTGTGCGCCATTTCGATTACTTGATGTAAGTGACGTGTTGGTATTGAAATAGCACCAGCTATGGCACCTGTTTTTCCCATACGTTGAATACCAGCCGTATCAGTGCCACCCATTGGAAGCACTTCTAATTGCCATTTAATATTAAATTTATCGGCAATTTCTTTTTGGTATTTTACCATTCTATAATCACAAATAGTGGAAGAATCCATAATTTTTATGGCTGTTCCTTCACCTAATTTCGTTATTTGTTCTTCTGGTTTTGAATCTGGTAAATCATATGCAATTGTTGTATCTAAACCAAAACCAAAAGATGGATTAATGTTGTGAGCAGCTACATTTGCGCCTCGAATTCCAACTTCTTCTTGTACTGTAAATACACCGTACACATCATACGGACAATCTTCTAATAATTTTAATGTTTCAATTAAAATATAAACAGAAACACGATTGTCAATAGATTTGCAATTTACGCACTCACCCATTTCAATTAATTGTCTGTCGCGAGTAATCGTATCACCAATAGTAACCAACTTAATTACTTCATCGTATGGCAAGCCTAAATCGATGAAATAATCACTAATTTGAGGTGGTTTCACTCGTTCTTCAGCAGTCATTATATGAATCGGTTTAGAACCCATTACACCAATAACATCTTTTTTTCCATGTACAATAACACGTTGTGCAGTTAATGTTTTTGGATCAAAACCACCAAGTGTGTGGAATCGCAAAAATCCGTTTTTATCGATGTACTTTACAATAAATCCAATTTCATCCATGTGAGCAGCAATCATTACACGTTTACTGCTATCAATTCCTTTTTTAATTGCATAAATATTACCAAGATTATCTGTTTCTACTTGTACTGACATCTCTTTTAAATTTCTTAAAACTACTTCTCTAATTCGTTGTTCGTGTCCAGGCGCGCCAGCTGTTTCACAGATTTCTGCTAAAAGTTTAATGTTTGTTTTCATGAATAAATGTCTTTATAAATTTATTATCTATTTGTATTAATCGACTTTTTTAAAACCCATGTTAAATGGAATTCCTTTAAATTTTGATTTCATTACCAATATATCATTATTTAAATCAATTAATGGATGTTTTTCTTCACCATCTTGGTCGATAGTTGTAATAGTTAATGTTGCATGATTATAAGACCAAGTTCCACTGTATTCTTTTTTGCCATCGAATTCATACAAATTTCCGTCTGGCAAAAATCCTAAAATCAAACTAGTTTTATCTTTCGGAATCGTTATTTTTTTGCCTTTTCCTTCTAATAAATTTAATCGCCACTTATGGCAAATAGCAGTTTTTATTTGTGCTTCTGAAAGCTTAGATACTGCATTCTGTGAAAATCCAAGAAAAATAAAAACAAAAGAGAATAAAAAAAATGTTATATGTTTCTGCATGTAAAATTTAAAAAGTCATTAAAGATACAAATTATTTATAAATATTAAGATGCAAAATTATTTTACGATTTGATTTGCATTTTGCGTACAACATTCTACTTTTACATGGTGCAAGAAAATTTAAAAATAGCAGACAAACAATTTACATCACGGTTGTTTTTAGGGACTGGAAAATTTGGTTCGCCACAACTAATGCAAGATGCAGTAAATGCGTCTTCAACAGAGTTAGTAACGATGGCATTGAAACGTATCGATTTAAAAACAAAACAAGATTCTATTTTATCGTATTTACAAAATACGTCGGCAAATTTATTGCCTAATACCAGTGGTGTGCGCACTGCAAAAGAAGCCATATTTGCTGCACAAGCCGCACGCGAGGCACTACAAACAAATTGGATAAAATTAGAAATTCATCCAGATCCAAGATACTTAATGCCTGATGCCGTAGAAACTTTAAAAGCCACTGAAGAACTAGTAAAATTAGGTTTTATTGTGTTACCATATATTCATGCAGATCCGGTTTTATGTAAGCGTTTAGAAGATGTTGGCGCACAAGCTGTGATGCCGTTAGGTGCGCCAATTGGCAGTAATAAAGGTTTGGCAACTATCGAGTTTTTAAAAATTATTATTGAACAAAGCAATGTGCCTGTGATTGTAGATGCTGGCATTGGTGCGCCATCACATGCAGCACACGCGATGGAATTAGGCGCTGATGCTGTGTTGGTGAATACTGCAATTGCCGTTGCAAAAAATCCAGTACAAATGGCAGAAGCATTCAAACTAGCAGTAATTGCTGGCAGAATGGCGTATGAAGCAAAATTAGCTTCGATTTCTGAAATTGCCAGTGCTAGCAGTCCTTTAGATTTGTTGTTAGATTAATTTTTTTATTCTAACTTTATAAAAACCAAAAACATGTTGAAACCATTTCAATGTCCACAATGTGGCGCAAGTGAATGTACTTTAATCGAAGACAATCGTTTTCATTGTAATTTTTGTGGAAGCATTTTTATTTATGGAAATGCAACCAAATTTCAGCAAGAAGAAATTCCTGTAAATACTGCATACGAAGGAAATGAATTGCAAGATTTACCAAAAAAGGCAGCAAAAAAAGTTGGTTGTGCTGGTGTTGCACTTATGATTTTTTTTGCTGCAGTTGCAGTATTTATTTTTAAAGGCACAAAAACAAATGCAACAGGTGATGACTCTTCTATTTCTAAAAAAGATTACACTGAATACAACAGCCAATTTACAATTGTAAAAACAGAAAAAGGCACGCAAATTTGGACGGCTTCTACGCGAACTATGAATGAAAGCAAGGAAGAAAGTTACTATTTAAATCAACTAAATCCAACAGAAAAAAAAGCGTTTAATTCTATTTTATTAGGAAAAGTTACTGCGGAAAATTCTTCTGAAAAAGATGCTTATAAAGTAAGCGAACTAAAGTGTTTTGGCAATGTTTGCTATGCTACAGTTGGTGAAAATAAATTAGTTGGTTATGATGTAAACACGCAGGAAGAATTGGTGAATAATGATTTGTTGAGCACTAATTTTTCTGAATTGAAAAGTGGTATTGCAAAGATTGAAGATGTGTATGATTTGGATGGTTTTAAATTAACGACGAAAGATGGTTTTAAATTTTATTTTATTCCAGCAGAAAAAATTAAAAAAAATGCTGAGACAAGAACGCTTGGTAAATTGTTGACAGAAAAAGAATATGATAGCAGAAATTCTAAGCAAACAATTGATGTAGAAAAAGTAGTGACAGAATATTGTTTTACGAAAGGTGAACGCCAACAATTGTATGTTATTAAAAGAAAAACTGGCATGCTGTTTGAAAATAAAATGACACCAAGTAAACTAAGTGATGTTATAAATAACGATAATATTGATAATACTTGGTACAGAAAATCATACAAAATAATTTCAACCGAAGAATTTACACCGAATAAAATTTATTTTAATGCCACTGTTTTATATAGTGATGAAGATGAGATTTTAGTGTTGTTCCAAAATGAAGCTGGTGACAATGCTTCTTCTATAACGTTACAATGCATCAATGCTGATAAAACAGTGCGATGGACAAAAACTGGCGATGAAATTACGATGTTTAAAAAATTAATTAAATCAACGAATCCAGCAGCTATTAAAAATGGAAATGAAATTGCCATTATGCAGCCATACGTTGCTGCAATTGGTATTGACAGTGAAACTGGAAAAATAAACTGGACATTTAAACCGTACTAAAACAATAGAATATCTAATCAAAAAAATGCACTCAAAATTGAGCGCATTTTTTTGAAATTTATGTTTTTTTTAGCTAAAAAATTAGTGAATCCAAACTTTTGTTGAGCTTGATTTGCTTCCATCAATTTGTTGAATTAAATAAATTCCATTGGCTAATTTTCTTTTTAAATCTAAAGAGAATTTATTATAACCTTGCGCAATTTGTTTGGTTTCCTGATGCAATAATTTTCCTGAAACTTCATACACATTGAACATCAATTCTTTTGTTGTGGTAGAATAGGTTTCTACTTCAATGCTGTTTGTTGGTGTGTAAAAAATATTAGTTCCATTTACACCATCACAACTTACTTTAATAATTACTGAAGTTTGTTGTGTATTATCAATATCCAATTCAACTAATCTATAATAATTATCAGTTGAGGATGAAGAATCGATGAATGAATAATTTTTGATAGTATTTGAAAAACCTGCAGCATTCACACTTCCGACATTTATAAAATTTATACCATCTGTAGAACGTTCAACAATAAAAAGCTTACTATTTTTTTCAGAAAGAGTTGTCCAATCCAATTGAACATAATCACCATTACAATTACCAATAAACCGTGATAACTCTACAGGCAACGGATTATTGGCTGTTATAGTAGCAATGGTTATAGGTGAAAAATTAGGCACATAAATATCTGATTCAATCGAACCCCAAGATGTTACAGCCCCTGTAATTGTTGGTGAATTACCTTCTGTGTTCCAGTCAGTTCCATCAAAATGTGCAACGCGTAAATTGCTCCAATCTGTATTAGTAGCACTCACTTGGCTATGTGTTCTCCAAAATAATTTTACTATCGCATCGTCGTTAGAGCCAGACGCAGTTGAGGTTACATTCCAATATTCTACTTTACTTACATGATCTAGCTGTGGAGAATTTAAAGGATCTAATGTGTAAGTTCCATATCCTGTGCTTGTATAATCACATGTGTATGTTTGAGCTGTATTATTGAAAGGTGTTAATGCAATCGGTCCGTATTTTGTTGCACTGCCTAACGGAAAGATCATTTCGCTTGTCGATTTTGAATTGTGCCCTAATACGCCAACTACATAGCTACTGTCAGAACCCATATTCGTTACACCACCAACATTTGCAGGTGAAATAATAGACGATGTTCGGATAGAATCTAAAACAAGTTTACTAGAAACTGAAGAAATAATTTTTCCTTTTTGTAAATTCAGAACACCACTTACTAATGTTCCGCTATTATTTAAAGTAACGGTATTTGTAGCAACAGATTTATAAGCATATAATCCGGCTACTTGTGCTGGTAAGGCATCACCGGAAACCATATTGCCATTGCTTACGAAACCGTAACTTGCAGTTGTTGGAAGCGTGCGTGTCCCTGAAACACGAATATTACCATCACTTGTACCTGTGCCGCTTGTTTTAATTCCGTTCGCAGAACCATATAATAAACCAGAACCGCTGTTTACTGTAAATGCACCTGCTCCATCTACAAAATCTGTTTCATCTAATCTGAAAACTGCCGGAGAAAATACTTCTATTTTATTTTGCACTGTAAAACTTTGAGCAGGTGTTACATTTCCTGCATCTGTAACGTTCGAATAATTCGCAGCAACAGCATTTATATCAACTTTGTAATAAGATATTATGCTCGGTGTAGTTGCAGGTGCAATTGGGCCATAATTTCCGCGAATTAATTGTTGTTGAGTAGCACCGGAGCCATAGAATTCAAGAGTACCAGCATATATAAAATAATAAGTTCCGGGATTGGTAGCTGTTAACTCAGGTGAAGCTACATTTAATTTTTTAATTCTTAATCGAGGACTATTAGGTGCCATAAAGAATCCACCATTACCTTGAAATGCGACAGGGTTGCCACTTGCATCAATACAATCTACAATTGTAGTCGAACCTACAGCGTTAGTTGTTCCTTCTAATCTATGTAAGACACCAAGATTTAAACTGCTATCAATAGTTACATTGCTTGAAATACTTTTATAATCACTTCCTGTCCCACCTGTAAAATTTATAATTGGATATGTTCTTCCGCCACGTAATGTTTGATAATAATTACCTGCTGTATATCCTGTTAAAGCAATCTGTCCACCTGACAGAATATAAGGATAACTAACACCATCCATTCTTGGAATTAAATCAGCATAACTTGATGGAGCAGTTGCATTTCCCTTGTATATATAATAACCAGTTCTTGGCGACATGTATAATGTTCCGCTGGAACTTGAAATATAATTTGTTTCACTTTCATAAAAATGTCCGTTTCTAATATCCAATTTTCCACCGGTTCCACTAATTGCAGTTGAGTTGCTTAATCCAAGGCTACCACCTTGTAAATAAATAGAATTACTAGGTGGTGTTACTGCTGTATTTTGTGTTCCTAAATCAATAATGATTTGTCTTCCATTAGAAGCGTTTCCCATAGCATTTCCTGTGTATGCAGGACTTCCTGCTGATGTTGGTTTAGCAATATACCAGAAAGTAGCTAAAGGATTGATTGATCTGTTTGAAGTTGAAATGCCCTGTACATTGCCGGAAGCACTGAAAGCAGTACTGTTACTCAGGCCATTCATGTGTGTGATTTTTAACGT
>CALLKF010000191.1 GCA_938008535.1 uncultured Saprospirales bacterium
ACGAAATACGCTACGCTGCGCTTTTAAAAACGCAACATATCCCTCTTTGCTTGTGATGGCCTTCAAATTACAGGTTATCATGTTAATGCCGACAGGCCAATCTAGTTTCGAGTCTTTTGATGGACGTCCAGCAATTAATATCAATGTTTTCTCTAATGTTGGAATATATTTGTAAAACCAACGCAGTACCAGGCTATTGATGCTTGTAGCATCAGCCGCTTCTCTTGAATTATGATCGCCTACTAAGGGTGAGCGATCATAAACAAACGCAAACTTAGGCGGGTGTGCATTCAGAATCTCTTCGAAGTTGTCGAACCGCAAGGCAAGCGGAGCATAGTTTGCCAATGCGTTACACGCTTTGACAAGCTCTTTATGAATGCCTTCTTCAGCATCTCTTGTAGCCTGATGTGAGTATCCGCGAATTGTATGATATGTATCGTAAGCATATCGATATTGGCTAAATATTGCATCAATAATAGTATCAGCAAGCCCATGTGCTTTTGCTGCAGCAATCAGGCTATTTACAATTCGCCAACCAAATTCGATCGGCTTACGATTTTCGAAGGCATACATATCAATAATATCGGCAACGACGATATTCTCCGCTGGAGCTGTTCCTGTGTTTTCAAAACGAATTAAATAGTTTACATATCCACCAATAATATCCTGAGATACAACTTTGCCTTCCAAACAAGTTTTATCATTTGGATCTATACTTCCTACTACAGTTGGGCGAATTTGTTGTGTATTATCATTGAGGAATTCATCAACATTAGATGTACTTGCCGTTGCAAATAATGTTAATACATCGCCTGCATTTACAGATGGATTATCAGTTGGTGCATTAGTACGCATAGTTACTGTAATTTCGCGCGCTTCAAATACTTGCAAGCTGGAAAAATTAAAAGTAAGTTTGCCGGAAACTATAGCAGATGGCACTTGAGTAGCGCTGACATAATCTTGATTGCTTTCAGTATAGTTAAATGATACAGTACCATTTTCAATCTGATTACCTTTGTTTTTTAGAATGATCTTATATTTAGCATCAGAGAAACCAGGTCGTGCGGCACGGATTGGAATTAAAGCAACAGATACATCATGGTGAATACCATTTGATCTTATACAAATTTGTTGAGGTATAGAATCTTCCGGGAAAGTGACAGTGGTAGAAGTAGGCGATGCTATAAAATAGTTACTATATAATTGAGGTGTGATGGTGTAAGAACCACTATCAAGATTCATAGCAAAATTTCCTTGTGCATCCGAATAGGCAAAACCACTATCAACAGCATTTTTTATTTTTATTTGAAGGAATTTGAAAACAGGATCGGTTAAAGAACAACCGTTATTATCAGCATCGTATTTGGTGTTACCATTTAAAGTATTATAATTATCAGCCGAGGTTGAACTACAAAAGGAATTGACTATTGTATTAGGATAACCATAATAAATAGCTCTTGATTTCATTGCAGTAACATCATTCAAATCAGTACAAATATATTGTATTAGTGGGTTATTTGAAAAATCATAATTAGTAGTGACACCTGACTGATAGCCGGATCCTTTTAAATACATTACTCTTATCCTATTATAATAACATAATAAGATTCTTAAATTAGACAATTTACTTACATCTAAAGATGTTAATTGATTAGAACCGCAACGTAACTCGTCTAAATTACTACAGCCATTTACGTTTAAAGAAGTTAATTGATTGCTGCTGCAGTCTAAATAAAATAATCTATTTAAACCACTTACATTTAAAGAAGTTAATTTATTGGAATCACACCATAACAATTTTAATTTACTCAATCCACTCACATTTAAAGTGGTTAACTTATTAAAATCACATCTCAATGTATCCAGATTGGTTAACATGCTAACATCTAATGAACTTAAATTATTGCCAGAACAATTTAATCCTGTTAAATTACGGCAACCAGTTATATTTAAATATGTTAATTCATTTGAACTACAATCTAAATATTTTAAATTAGTCAAATCACTTACATCTATTGAATCAAAGTCAGCGTATTCATTGTAAGTACAACTTAAATCTCTAATATTTGTAAACGAAGATATACCTGTTAAAGAACGAATACTGGCAGAATACAAAACTAATTTATAAACTCTCAATGCTTCACTCTGTTCGACCTCATTATTACCATTAATATCAATCTTAATCCTTTGTCCCAGGCTATCTAAAGCAACATCATTGCTGGTACTTGAAGCCAATAACCTGGTTTTAAAATTCGCATCCGGAATATTAATAATCTGTGCTTGTGTATTATTAAAAGCAAAAAGGCAAATAAACAGCACCAAGAATAAGTGTATGATTTTTTTCATTTTATATATTTGAGATCAAAGATAATACTTTTTAATAAATTGAAATAGTTAAAAATATAGACCACTAAACCGCAGAAGAGTTAGGTTTGCGAAAAGCACAGCAATAGAAGTAAAATCAAAACAGTATAGCTAAAAAGCAAGGATTTTATTTTAGCTTAGGGTTTAATCTTTTCCGAAGGAAAATAAGATTAAAAATTGCCTTGCATTTCGTGAATGGTTTTTGCTTACTTTTTGGCAGCAAAAAGTAAGAGAATATCACCACTCAATATTTTAACATATCACGTTAAAATAAGCAAAAACACACCACAGCAAATCCAAAAATCAACTAATCCAACAACTCCAAATTCAGAAAAAATAGCGTTTTAACTCGTGCGGAAGTCATCTTCAAATGCGCGGACGCCATCATCATTTGTGCGGACGCCATCGTCATTTGTGCGGACGCCATCGTCATTTGTGCGGACGCCATCATCATTTGTGCGGACGCCATCATCATTTGTGCGGA
>CALLKF010000192.1 GCA_938008535.1 uncultured Saprospirales bacterium
TCTTAGTTATTAATGTTATAAATTAACAGACATACATTCTTACTCAAAAGAAATGAAAATAGTTGAACTCTTGTTCAATCTATCAATGTTTGGTTATATCATTTAGATATAGGTCGAATTTCAGAAGAATTGCCAGAATAGCGTCCGCACAAATGAAAATGGCTTCCGCGCGAGTTGAAACGCTATTTTATCTGAATTTGGATTTGTTGGATTAGTGGATTTTGGGATTTGCTGTTGTGTGTTTTTGCTTATTTTAACATGATATGTTAAAATATTGAGTGGTGATTTTATTGCTCTTTTACGGTGTGGTGAAGTTGGAGATGTTTGGTGAGTTGGTGATGAGGAGAATACTTCGGTGGGGTTTCTTTGCTATTGAATACTATTTTTTAATCTGGTAATAAAATTTTCTTCGCTGTTTATAATTTGTTCTGTAGTCATATCTTCTTTCAGATATATACCATCAACTATAAATTTAATTTCATTATTTCTATTTCCAAATAAATTGTTAGAATAACATCTGTCAATATTAAATTCATTAGATAAAGGATATAATAAACCACCTGCAATTACCAGAGGATTGTAATAGCCAATGTAAGAATGTATTTGGTACAAATCAGTCCTGTCTAAATCTTTATAAATAGTACGCATGTTTTTGAATTTAGCATCAAAGACTACAATCTTATTACTCTCTTTATGTCTCATTACAATATCAGGATACATATAGCCGTTATAAAATTTTCCATTATATATTTGGGCTTCCTCTTGGCTGCTTACCTGCCATTCATCAAAATTTCTACTCAATAGTTTTTCTAAATAAATTTCAAATAATTCAGCTATATCAAATAAATGCCCTGAAGTTTGCAATTTATTATGTTGTTCGTCATTTATCAAATCATTATTCATCAGAATTATTTCAGCATATTCTAATACTTTCTTAAAGCCATTATATATAGGATTATTTATAGCCGGATGCATTTGTGCTTTTCGAATAGTTTCGGCAGTAACATATCTTCCGGAATAATGTTGCTTTAGCAATTGTAGTATTCCAAGAAGTCTGGAATGTATCTCTTTTCCAAAGATAGATTCTAGTTTTTTTAACGTGAGATACAATACATCTACTATTTCCTGTATGTAGCAGCGCTCTTTAAAAGTAGATGTTAATTTTCCTTGAAACGGAATATCTTGTTTTAAGTAGGCATTGAAGTCAACTGCACCTCTTACCTTATGACTTCTTTCGTGTTGTTTTATATATTCCTGAGGAATACCTAATACACTTGTTTTTTCAAGTTTTTGAATAAAAAGATGAGCAATTATAAATAGAAATTGATTTTTTATTTCTTCTTTTTTTGCCGGTGCTTGTTTTGTATCAATATAAATATCGTTTACAAAATTGAGCATTCGTTTTAAAAATGCATCACCATATTTTGTTGTAATATTAAACTTACAACCTTTATGATACAACACGCCTGCATAGAGTCCAGTTTGTATAAAATAATTCTTTACGTTATCTATTTCCTTTGAATACAACTTCAAAACAAGTCTTTCTTTATCAGGTGCAAATCTTCGTGTTCGAAAATCAACTACCTTAATAGCAGTTTGTTTCAATTGGTCATTTCCTAACTTTAGTTCATAAACAGATGAAAATAAATCAATGACTTTTTTCTCAGCAGATTTTTTAACACTAAAAGCATCTGTAAGACCCGATTGTAGAATCGGTTTCTCTTCATAAAAATTATTATTTACAGGTCTAGATATTTTCACAGTTCCTTATTTCATCGAGTCTTTAAATTTAGTTAATGCATGTTTCAGTTTACTTTCCAATTCCGTTTCGGCACAAAATGCTCTTAAATATTCTTTCAATGTAGGTCGAAGGTATAGATTATACAATGCTATTATATTGTCATCAGAAATTGTTTTTTGTTTTGCTATTCCACTCATCTTCATAAAAAAGGAATGTCCAAATTCGTATGATTTACCTAGTGCCAATTCTTTTGAGATATAAGTATTCAAACCTTCGCATGCTTTTTTATATTTATAAATATTACTGAATGGTTCTTTATCTTTATATCGGGTTTGCTCTATAATTACATCATAGTCACAATCTTTTCTTATCCATTTAAACCTTCTTCGTAGTGCCAGGTCAAATGCATCAATACTCTTATCCACATCGTTCATCATTCCAATAAAAAATACATTTTCCGGTATTCCAAACTTCACTTTACCATTATCTATTGCGTATGCTAAGTCGTTATATTTAGCATCTTCTTTAATTAAATCTTCTATCAGTGTTGAATACTGTGTCCCTAATAGATTCTTATTGCTTTTTCCATCATCGCGATAATCTTTTTCTAAAAGCGATAACGTTTCACCAAAAACACTGGATAGATTTGCACGATTTATTTCATCGACAATAAAGTAAAAGTCTTTATTCCGTTCCTTTTTAGCTTTTATACAAAAGTTTTTAAAAGCACCATTTACCAGTTCAAATTTTATGTTCCCATTGGCAGAAACACCTTTAGGTTTTATTCCTTCTATGAAATCTTCATATGTAAATGATGGATGAAATTGTAAAAATTCATAGAATGAACTGTCGCCTTGGCAAATAAAATCAATACTATTTTTAACGCTGTATGTTTTTCCTGTTCCAGGTGGACCATAAAGAATTGCATTAGGGTTATTTACATCAACAATTGCTTTTGCTGTACTATATTTCCATAAAAAATGAGAAAGTATTATAAGCTCACTTTTATTTGTATCATCTATTTTTAAAATCTGCTTAACCACGGAATATACATCGCGGTTTTTACCTAAACTTCTATATTCATCAAGAGCAACAAACTCATCGTATAAACTATCAAGGACATTACTAGAATATATGTAGATAAACTCAGTAAGATGATCTAATACAACCATCTTCATTAAAAATTGTTCCGCGCTATATTCTGCCTTTTCAATCAATTCTATCTTATCTTCTATTCTGCTTGCTTGCACAATATTTTTAATAAGAGGTTTAATGTTTAAAGCAAAAAATTGTTCCGCTTCGTCTTTTGTTGCATTATCCTTTTTATCATTTTTAATGTAATAAGTAGTATTATCACTATTAAGTTTGACCTCAAAATTTCCTGCAGTTCCAGGTTTAGAGGAACCTAATACATTACTGGTTGTTCTTTCTAAAAAATTACATAAATACCAGCCAGCCTCTTTACTTAATTTACTATTACTTATGGTGTTTGTATAATCATCTAATGTAAATGTATCATTGATTATCTTATCTCTGTAAATACTCCATTCATTTATATGGCTATCTAGTTGTTGTGGAATTTTTTCTCTTTCTGTTTGTGGAAAATCTGTCTTGTACTTGTCCCATAGAGATTTAATTTGCGCTATACGTTCCGGTTGTAATTTTATATTTTCCATCAGTTGTTCTAGTTTGATCTTTTTATACCAATCAATTATAATTCTGGATGTTGGTGTATCTAAATTTTCGCAAATAGATAAGGTACCTCTCGGTTGAGGTATGGTAAAATTATATTCATCCTTATAAAAATCTAAAATTTCTATTTTTCTTCTATTAGGAAACCAATCAAAATTATCATCAATATTTCTATCAAAATATGCATTATCAATAACTCTCACTAAAGCAATAGGCTCGCCGCCATTTTTAACAGCAACAATATCTCCTATAGTAAGTCTGTTATAAAATTGATCTCTTTTTCCTCCATCATTATCCCATTCACCAAGACCAATGATTTTTTTTTCTTTTAATAATCTTTTTATTGTATCAGTATTAAAAGTAGTACTGTTATCCGGATGCAATTGCATGTGCCAATAATTCATAGTGTCATACTACATTAAAATTTGTTATAAAATTGATGTTCCTGTGATCTTGTATCGTCATATACAGCCAAAGTACAAATCTATTATAATATTTTATAAGAATAATATCAACATCTTTTTTTACCCACCTCTTAATCTCCTCCAAAGGAGGAGAAACTCGGACAGTGTATAATTTACGAATGGTGCTTTTTTGTTTGGTATGAGATTGCTTTGCATCATCAATGATGCACTTGGTGTAATGCAAAATAATGTTAATTTTTATTTCATATA
>CALLKF010000193.1 GCA_938008535.1 uncultured Saprospirales bacterium
ACACCAACACCGTGCAAACCACCAGATACTTTGTACGTATCTTTATCAAATTTTCCACCAGCATGCAAAACGGTTAATACAACTTCTAATGCAGAACGACCTTCTTTTTTGTGCATATCTACCGGAATTCCACGACCATCATCTTCTACAGAAACGGAATTGTCTTCGTGTATTTTTACAAAGATATTAGAACAATGTCCAGCTAATGCTTCATCAATAGAGTTGTCGACAACTTCATATACCAAATGATGTAAACCACGTGCATTTATATCGCCAATATACATGGCAGGACGCTTGCGTACGGCTTCTAAACCTTCTAAAACGGTAATATTGTCGGCACCGTAATTATTACTTGTAATTTGTTCAATTTCGTCGCTCATAAATTTAAAATAGTATTGAATAATTTAGATCTGAGAAACAAGATTTTTATATTTTATTTTTTGAAAAATCTTATTCTTCCACCACCTAAAAATTAGGTATGCGAAAATACAAAATTATGAAGCGAAAACATTGCTTTTTTCGGCTTGTTTATCCACATTTTACGTTAATATATCGTAATAAAAGAGTAGTTGTTTTTTGTATGAAAAATGTTTGATAAAATGCAGGTTTTTATCTTAATTACTTGTTAAAGTTGATCATTTTTCCAGCACTTTCCAGTAGTTTTCTAAATTTTGCGGAGTCTGCCATTAAACCATCGCTAAGCGAATCTAAACCTACGTCAAAATTACCAACCATAGAATCTAAATTTGCGCCTTTTATGAAACTGTTTATAAGATCTAAGCCGTTATTGCTTTTTGCATAAATAGTATCACCATTTGATAAAAATTCTGTAGATGAAGATGGCAAAATAGTTAGGTTTCGTGCGTTAAAAATATTTTCAAGATTTACTTGTGCAGTACTACCTTTTGTTGGTTGAAAATCTTCAAATAATTTAATAGTTGCAATTACTTTATCGCCAACAATTTTTATATCGTTTACTTTGCCAACATCCAATCCTTTGCATTTTACTTTTGAGCCACTTTTTAAACCTGCTGCATCGTCCATAACTACATTTATAGTTGTTCCATCGGTTAGACAAGATTTAAACGATACAAGAGAAATTAGAATAATTACAAAAAACTTCATAACAATTGATTATGAGATAAAATTAGCAAATAAATATGGCAAATTTTTCTACAATCGTTTGATATCTGCGCCGAGTGCTTGCAAGCGCAAGTCAATATATTGATAACCACGATCAATTTGATGAATGTTAGAAATGGTACTTTTACCGTCAGCAGAAAGTGCTGCAATTAATAAAGAAACACCAGCTCTAATATCTGGTGAACTCATGTTGATGCCACGCAAATTATATTCTCTGTTTAAACCAATTACGGTTGCACGATGTGGATCGCACAAAATAATTTTTGCACCCATATCAATCAATTTATCTACAAAAAACAAACGACTTTCAAACATTTTTTGATGTATTAAAACGCTGCCTTCTGCTTGAATAGCTGTTACTAAAACTATGCTTAATAAATCTGGTGTAAACATTGGCCAAGGTCCATCTGAAATTGTTAAAATAGAACCATCTATAAAGTTTTGTACTTCGTAACGTTCTTGTCCGTGTACAATAATATCATCGTTGTTGAATTCTAATTTGATTCCTAATTTCTGAAAATATTTTGGTATGACGCCAAGCATATCTAGTCGGCAATTTTTAATAGTAATGTACGATTTGGTCATCGCTGCAAGTCCAATAAAACTACCTATTTCAATCATGTCTGGAAGCAAACGATGTTCAGTGCCGCCAAGTTTTTGCACGCCTTCAATCGTTAATAAATTGGAGCCGATTCCTGAAATTTTCGCACCCATTCGGTTGAGCATATTACACAATTGTTGTAAATATGGTTCGCAAGCTGCGTTGAAAATAGTGGTTGTGCCTTCTGCTAAAACAGCAGCCATTACTATGTTTGCTGTGCCTGTTACAGATGGTTCTTCGAGTAAAATATATTTGCCGATTAATTTTTCAGCAGTTAAAGAATAAAACGAATTTTCTTTATCGAAATGAAAAGTTGCACCGAGTTCTTGAAAGCCGAGAAAGTGCGTATCTAAGCGTCTTCTGCCGATTTTGTCGCCACCTGGTGTTGGTAAATAGGCTCGTTTGAAGCGTGCTAAAAGCGGTCCTAAAATCATAACAGAACCACGCAAATGTGCGGCTCGTTTTTTAAATTTTTCGGTTAATAAGATAGCTGGATCTACATTCTTTGCGTTGAATGTATATGTTTCAGAGTCTATTTTTTTTACAGCAACATTCATTTCAGCCAATAATTCTATTAAAACATTTACATCTAAAATATCTGGAATATTAGAAATGGTGATGTCTTCTTCAGACAATAATACGGCTGATAGAATTTGTAGTGCTTCGTTTTTTGCACCTTGTGGAATGATGGAGCCACTTAATGGTTTACCACCTCTTACTTCAAAAGCGTCTGTGCTCATTAGCTATTTTTATTAAAACGATTATTGTTGTTATTATTGTTTCGGTTGTTGTTTCGGTTGTTGTTGTTATTTCGGTTATTATTGTTGTTGTTTCTGTTATTGTTATTGTTTCTGTTGTTGTTGTTATTTCGGTTGTTATTATTGCTGTAATTGCTTCTTGTATTTTGCGAATAACGTTTGTTTTGTTGGCGCGTCATCGCTTCGATATTCATATCAGCACTAATTTCCAATTCGCCTCCAGAAATTGTTTTCATATCTTCTTTCACCAAATCGTTGCTTACTTCTTCATTACTCCAGTTTTTGTATGCCATTTTCATGAAATTGCCAATAATTTCAGTGAATTGAGCCTTTTTATCTTCATCTTCCATTTCAATGGCTTTTTTAACCAATGATTCTACATTTTTACCATAATGTTTTAACTTAATTCTTTTTTGTGGATATGGCAAATCCGCTGGTTTAATGCGAGCTGTTTCAGTAGTTGGAATTGGAAAAGGCGAATCTACATCTAATTGAAATTTAGAAATAATAAACAAATGATCCCAAAGTTTTTGTTTGTAATCTGCGGTAGTTCGAAGTTGCGGATTGATAATACCCATTAGTTGTATAATTGAAGCTGCCACTTTTTGTCGCTCTTTTCTGTCTTCAACAGTCAACGCATAATCTACCATTTTTTGCACATGGCGACCATATTCTCGCATTTCAATATCATTCCTGTCTGTATTATAATTCATGTGTCTATTTTTATTCTTTTAAAATTTTGAGTTGAGTTCGTATCAAATTATAAATAATGAAGATTTCACTATTCTTTTTAAAAAAGATAAATTTGATTGCTAAAATTGTTTGTAAAACATACTATGTACTAGAAAGACCTGAATATGCCTACGTAGGAGTACAAATATAACAGATTATTTTAATTTACTACTACACTTTTTTAATAAGTTATTTTTTTTGTTTTAAAGTAGTTAATAAAAACGTAACATATATCAAACATTTCAACGCAACTGATATACTACTTTTGTGCTCTATCAGGAAAAAATATTAACAAAAATTATTAATAATCACAAAAAAATGAAAAAACAAGTAAACAAAAAAATTGCACTATTATTTACAGCATTGGTCTGTATGTTGAGTGCAAGAGCTCAGTTCTTAGGAATTAGAGCCAGCAACTTTGGTGGAATCACCAACGTTAATTACAATCCAGCAATTGCTGATAGTCGATATTTAGTCGATATCAATTTATTTACAATGGATATGACTTCAAGTAACAATTACATTGGAATGAAAGGGAAGTTGTCGAGTTTTAAAGATTTTGATGACGAAATAAACTTAAAAGAAAATTTAAACGGCAAAAAGAAATTTGCATATGTAAGTTCAACAAATCAATTGCCATTGTCTTTCTTAGTATCATTTGGAAAAGACAAAAAAAACAATCAGGCGATAGCATTCTCATCTCATTTGAATTCAGTTACAAATGTAGATAATATGGGTGAAGCATTAGCACGTAATCTACGTTGGGGTTGGGGAAATGATGCTTTTACAAAAATTGGAAATTTTGTTGGTGTCAATAACTCATTACAAGATGTAGGTGTTAAAGGTATGATTTGGGCTGATGCTGGATTAACATATTCTCGCGTAGTTTTAGATAAAGAGAAGCACTTTTTAAAGGTAGGAGCAACTTTAAAAGTAGTAAAAGGATTATCGGCATTGTACGCCTATTCTGAAAATTTTAATTACCGTTTTGATAATTTAGATACGATCTCAGTTCAAGCGAACATGAAAGTTGGTGCTACTAAAAACTTAGAATATTTCTTGCCTTCACACGGTGATTTTGATGGAAATGATGCAAAAGATATTTTTACAGCTTTTAAAGATAATTCTATTTCCAAATGGTCTGCGGCAGCTGATATTGCTCTAGTTTACGAATTTAGAAGAGAAAAAGACAAACAAAAATATTCTATGGATTGCAAAGATTTATATTATAACGAAAGAGACAAACATTTTATTCAGGTAGGTTTCTCTGTTATCAATATTGGTCGTTTAAAATACACTAAATCAGATTCAGTAAGAGATTACAATTTGAATTTGGTAAAATCTGGTGAGTTTTTTAATGAAAACACACTGTTGTATGATTGGCTTAAAAAGGGTACACAAGCAAATAATGAAAGTACATTCAAAATGTGGTTGCCAACAACTATCAACGTTTGGGCTGATGTAAACATCGTTAAAGGTTTTGGTGTAAATATCGCTGCACAAATCAATCCATTACCACAAAAAGGAAACAATGTTCACCACTTAAGTACTGTAGCTGTAACACCACGTTACGATTATAAATGGGCTGGTGTTTACATGCCTGTTGCAGTTGATCAATTAGCAAACGCACAATGGGGTCTTGGTTTCAGAGCGGGTCCATTATATCTTGCATCACAGGATATTTTCTCTTCATTAATTAAATTGAAAAAAGGAAATGCAAGAGATATTAATTTGCAATTAGGTTTTAAGATCTCAGTTCCAAATAAGAAAGCAAAAGATAAAGACAAAGACGGTGTTTCAAACAAAAAAGATCTTTGTCCAAATGTAAAAGGAACTTGCGAAGCAAAAGGTTGTCCTGACCGTGATGGTGATGGCATCTTAGATACAGAAGATAAATGTCCTGATGTAGCTGGTTTGAAAGAATTACAAGGTTGTCCTGATAAAGATGGCGACGGAATTATCGACATGAAAGACGATTGTCCAGAAGTTGCTGGTTTAAAAGAATTGAAAGGTTGTCCAGACCGTGATGGTGATGGCATTGCTGACAAAGATGATGCTTGTCCAGATGTAAAAGGATTGAAAGAATTTGCTGGTTGTCCAGATAGAGATGGCGATGGCGTTCAAGATAGCGAAGATGCTTGTCCTGATGTTGCAGGTGATAAAGCACACAAAGGTTGCCCAGATACAGATGGCGATGGTATTTATGATAATGAAGATAAATGTGTTACTGTAAAAGGTCCAATTGAAAATCAAGGTTGCCCTTATTTAGATACAGATGGCGATGGCGTTTTAGATAAAGATGATGCTTGTCCAACAGTAAAAGGTCCTAAAGAAAACAAAGGTTGTCCTGTGATGGAAGAAAAGATTAAAAAAGTGTTGTTAAAAGCGCGTAATATTCAATTCGAAACAGGTAAAGCAGTTATCAAACCAGTATCTTATGCAATCTTAAATGAAGTAGCAAAAATCTTAAAAGAATACGACTACTATAATGTAAGCATTGATGGACATACTGACAACGTTGGTAAAGCAGATTTAAACTTAAAACTATCTCAAGATAGAGCAAAAGCAGCGTTGGATTACTTAGTAAAACAAGGCGTTGATGCTTCTAGAATGACGTCTTCAGGTTATGGTTTGTCCAAACCAATAGCTGATAATAAAACAGCTGCTGGTAAAGCACAAAACAGACGTGTAGAATTCAATTTGAATTTTAAATAACGATTTCAAATTTTTCCAAATTTTTAAAACTTTGGAAATGTTTCGACAAACGAAAACGCCGACCAATTTGGTCGGCGTTTTTTTGTGATATCTTATTATGATTATTAATTATAATTAGCATTATTAAGCATTTCATTGTCATAAAAATGCTGTAAGAAACCTTTTGCAACTGACGAAAAATATTCTTTGTTTCTGCCGATAAGTTGTGTTTTTATTGGAATACAATACAAAGAAATATTATTTTCTGCCAACCATTTTGAATGCGCAGCCAAGCGAACGCCATCTTTTTCAGTGGTAATCCATCGTGTAAAAGTTGGATAGTTTTTTTTGATAGTTTCTAATTCATGTTGCTCAAAAAAATGATGATCGCTGAAATTAAAATGAATAATTTCTTTCGATTTTTCTGACAAATAATTTTTTAACGATTCCGCATTTGCAATTCCAGTTACTAAAATTTCAGAGGCATTTTTATTGAATTCTAATCTATCGTTTCCATTTAGTAAATTATACGCAACACCATATTTTATGGATGTAAAGAACACTTTTTGATTTACAGTTGGTTTTATTTTTTCTATGATTTTTGCTTGCTCTTTTTCATTTAAATTTTCAGGACATTTTGTTATCACAATAATATTGGCTCTGTCTTTTCCAGCAACAAATTCACGCAAAGTACCAAGTGGCAAAATCGAATCATTCCAAAAAGGTTTGTCATAAGTAGTCAATAAAATATTAATATCTGGTCGCACACTTTGATGCTGAAATGCATCGTCTAATAAAATCACTTTAGTGTCAGGAAATTCATGCAGAATTTTCGGAATGGCAAACACACGCTGTTCACCAACGCTAACATTTACCATCGGATATTTTAGTTTCAACATCAATGGTTCGTCTCCAACATCTTTTGCGGTATGATGCGATTGAACAGCAATATAACCACTTGTTTTTCGCTTGTAACCACGACTCAAAATTCCTACTTTAAAATCAGTATATAAAAGCTCAATCAATAATTCTACAAACGGCGTTTTTCCAGTGCCACCAACACTCAAATTTCCAACAGAAATTACCGGAATTTCAAAATCAGTAGAGCCAATAAAATTCGATTTATACAACCAGTTGCGCAACCAAATAATGGCGCCATAAATCAGTGCAAATGGAAAAAGTAGTATTTTTATAAAGAATTTCAATTTTTAGTTTTTAAAATAACTTCAGATACTCTAACTATGAAGCTATGTGTTTTAATTTTTTTATCATTTAATGCATAACTTTATATCTAAATTCAATAACAGATAATGAAAATAGCTGAAATAATCCAAACTATCGAAAACTTTGCTCCAATATCATACCAAGAAAGTTATGATAACGCTGGCTTGATTATTGGCGACAAATTGACAGATTGCACTGGTGTTTTAATTTGTTTAGATTCGATTGAAGCCGTTGTTGACGAAGCGATTGCCAAAAATTATAATTTAATTGTAGCACATCATCCGATTATTTTTTCTGGTTTGAAAAAAATTAACGGCAAAAATTATATTGAAAGAACGATAATTAAAGCCATCAGAAATGACATCGCAATCTATGCATGTCACACTAATTTAGATAATGTTCGGTTTGGTGTAAGTGATGTAATTGCTGATAAACTGCATCTAAAAAATAGACAAATTTTAGAACCGAAAAAATCAATCTTAAAAAAACTATTTACCTACATTCCAACAAATAAAAAAGAGGATTTGTTAAACTCATTGTTTGCGGCTGGTGCTGGAAATATTGGCAATTACAGCCAATGTAGTTTTTCTGTTGATGGAAATGGCACTTTTAAACCAAACGAAATCGCAAATCCAGTTGTTGGCAAAAATGGAATCAGAAGCAACGAAAACGAAGCCAAAATTGAAGTGATTTTTCCGCATTATTTAGAATCGAAAATTATCCAAACATTAAAGCAAAATCATCCGTACGAAGAAGTTGCGTACGAAGTAATTTCGTTAGATAATTCATATCAAGATGTTGGCTCTGGAATGATTGGCGAATTAGAAAATGAAATGGACGAAATGTCGTTTTTATTGTTTTTAAAAGAAAAAATGAATACGAAATGCATTCGGTATACATCGTTGTTAAAAAAGCCAATAAAAAAGGTTGCAGTTTGTGGAGGAGCAGGCAGTTTTCTGTTAAATCAGACAATTTTGCAAAAAGCGGATGTTTTTATTACAGGTGATTTTAAATACCACCAGTTTTTTGATGCTGATAATCAATTAATTATATGTGATATTGGCCATTATGAAAGCGAACAATTTACTTCACAACTATTTAATAAAATAATTTCAGAAAAATTTCCTAATTTTGCAGTCCAAATTTCAACAATTAACACTAATCCAGTAAATTACATATAACAATGGCTCGTAAAAAAGAATTAACTACCGTTGCAGACAAATTAGAACATTTAGAAGAATTACAGGCAATTCATTCAAAAATTGATGCAATTCATATTTTAAAAGGTGAGTTACCAATAGAAGTAGCTGATTTGGAAGACGAAATTGCAGGCACTGAAAAACGTGTTGCTAAAATAAACGTTGAAATAGAAGATGCAAAAGAAGAAATTGAACACCGCAAAACCTTGATGAAAGAAGCGCAAAGTTTAATTACTAAATACGATAAACAATTGCACAACGTAAAAAACAATCGTGAGTTTGATGCGTTGAACAAAGAAATTGAATTACAAAAATTAGAAATTCAATTGGCAGAGAAAAAAATCAGAGAAGCAAATTTCACAATTGAAAATCACAATAAAAACTTAGAAGAAGTAAACAAACGCTTATCTTCTAAAAAGAATGATTTAGATTTGAAAAGAAAAGAGTTAGATAATATTATTGAAGAAACTGAAAAAGAAGAAAAAGATTTAGAATCCAAAGCTGCTGAAGTTTCATCTGAAGTAGAAGAAAAATTATTATCGGCTTACACACGTATACGCAAATCATACAGAAATGGATTGGCTGTGGTATTGGTTGCGCGTAATGCTTGTGGCGGTTGCTTCGGTTTCATTCCACCACAAACACAATCAGAAATCAGAACAAAAAAGAAAATTAGCACTTGCGAACATTGCGGCAGAATTTTAGCTGGTGTTGATGATTCAGCAATTTTGCTTTCTGAAGAAGAAGTTGCATAGTAATTATAAACTTTCAGATACATTATTAAACGCACTTTTTAGTGCGTTTTTTTATTTTAATATATAAATAAACAGAGTTTGATGTTCAAATAAATTAGCTTTTGTACAGATAACCAATAATAATTACAAGTAACTTTACTACAATTAATTTATAAAAATATGGCTAACAAAAATTTTAATATTATTATAACTGGAACTGGTTTTTCAGGTGTTTGCGTTGCAATTCAACTTAAAAAAATAGGATTTCATAACTTCAAAATTATTGAGAAAGCAAATGAAGTTGGTGGAACTTGGCGTGATAATTCTTATCCAGGTGCCGCTTGTGACGTGAAATCAAATCTTTATTCTTTCTCATTTGAGCCAAATCCAAGCTGGAGCCGACAGTTTTCGCCACAACCAGAAATTTTAGCTTATATAAAACATTGTGTAAAAAAATACGAATTAGAAGACCATATTATTTTTAATTGGGAACTGAAATCTTCTAAATACAATGAAAAAAATGCAAGCTGGCAAATCACGAATCAACGCAACGAAACATTATCTGCTAATGTTTTAGTAGTTGGAAATGGACCTTTACATATTCCAAGTTTACCAGAAATTGATGGCGTTGAAGATTTTAAAGGAGCCATATTTCATTCATCAAAATGGAACCACGAATTTGATTTACAAGGGAAAAATGTATGTGTTATAGGAACTGGTGCCAGTGCAATTCAGTTTGTGCCAGAAATTCAACCAAAAGTAAAAAATTTGTATTTGATGCAACGCACAGCACCTTGGATTTTGCCAAAACCTGATGGTCCGTTTACACCAACACAAAATTCTGTTTTTGAAAAAATTCCGTTGGTACAAAAAATCAATCGCGATTTTATTTATTATTTAAATGAAGCTCAATTATTGGGTTTTATGTACGAAGATCGTATTTTGAAATTAGGAGAATTGATTGGAAAACGACACATCAAAAAATATATAAAAGACGAGAATTTACAGAAAAAACTGATTCCAAGTTATAGATTAGGTTGCAAACGCGTTTTAATTTCTAATAATTATTATCCAGCAATTGCACAACCGAATGTTGATGTTATTACAGATGGAATTTCAAAATTTACGAAAGATAGCGTAATTACAAATGATGGAAAAGAACGTAAAATTGATGCCATTATTTGTGGTACTGGTTTCCATGTGGCTGATAGTTTTCAGTTTTTTGATGTTACAGGAAAAGGTGGAATTAAGATGAAAGATGCCTTTGCAAATGGACCTGAAGCATATTACGGAACCACAATAAATGGTTTTCCAAATTTATTTATGATGCTTGGACCAAACACTGGCTTAGGACACAACTCGATGATTTATATGATTGAGTCGCAAACGAATTACATTATTGATTGTATTCAAAAAATGCAAAAACAACATATTAAATCTGTTGAAGTAAAGCGCGATGTTCAAGATAAATTTAATGCAGAAATTCAGAAAAAACTGGTTGGCACCATTTGGCAATCTGGCTGTAAAAGCTGGTACATTACAGAAGATGGAAAAAACCACACGGTTTGGCCTGGCTTCACGTTGGAATTTAGAAATCGCACGAAAACAATTAATCTAAATGATTTTATTTTGGAAAAAGAAAACGTAAAGAAAGAAGAAGCTGAGTTGGTGTAGATGATTGATAATTCCAAAAATTCCGTTAAAAATTCACCTTCAAAACATCTTTTGCACCTAATATCTTTTTTTTAGCTATTTTTGTGGTTCTCTTTTACCGTTTTACGATACAAAATGAACTTTATCAAAAATTATTTCAATACGTTGTTTGATAGATGGAAAGAATTATTTTCCGTCAAATCGTACAGAAATCATTTTGTAATTACTATACTTATTTACATTTTCCTTTTTAAATATTGTAGAATTATTGTTTCTAATTTAGAAGTTCGTCACGGTAAAACACTGCTCGATCCGTTATTGTCGTTGATTCCACCACACGACATTTCTATGCTTACTTTTTCGTTAACATATATTGCGTTAAGTACTTTTATTTTAACAACTATCTTGCATCCAAAAGCGTTTATTGTAGCGTTACAAGCATATTGTTTGCTAATAATAATGCGTACGATTTCTATTTATTTAGTTCCTTTAGAGCCACCAATCGGAATGATTTTATTAAAGGATCCAGTTACTATTATTTTTATGAGCACACCAAGCGGTGGTTATATTGTTAAAGATTTATTTTTTTCAGGTCATGTTTCTACCGTTGTTTTGTTTTTTATAGTTGCTGTTAATAGCAAAGTAAAAGCATTGTTGCTAGGTTTGGCTTGTTTAATAGCAACTTTTATTTTGGTTCAACATGTTCATTATACTATTGATGTTGTTGCTGCACCATTTTTCTCTTTTTTAGCTTTTAAACTAAGTGTAATTATGAATCAATACATTCATAAAGAAGATGCTGCAGCTTTACTAGTTGAAAATAAAGCATAATCTAATGTTATTACTTAACAGAGCTGATTATCGTTCCATTTGATTTTACCAAAATTATCGTATTCTTATAGATTTTACTCGTTTGTATGTAATCAGTAGGTAAAACTATTTTCCCAGATTTATCAACTAATCCAATTTTTTTATTTTTACTTACAGTAGCAAATCCATTATCGAAATTCCCACAATCGTCAAAATCAAAGCTGGCAATTTCTTTTCCATTTTTATTTAATAAAATCAAATTTCCGTCTTTTTCTTTTCTTGCCCAAATCAATTCATCGCTAACCGTTCCTATTGCATAGTATTTAAAATCAACAAGAATATTTCCTTTGCTGTCCACCAAGCCAAAATTAGCTGCTTTTTTTACTGGAAAACTACCATTTGCTGGGTTCGCAACGCTAGTATATATTGCATTATTAATCGCATTTCCTTTTTTATCAATTTGAAAATAAACATTGTTTCGTTTTACGATGGCTGTTCCGTTGGTGAAATTGCTCACTTCATCATACGATGCTGCAATGGCAATATTTCCTGAAGTATCAATATAACCACCTTTTTTATTGTCTTTGAAACCAGCCAAACCATCATTATAATCACCTAAATCATCGTATGTAGAATTGTTTATTTTTTTTCCACTTCTATCTATAAAATAAAATTTCCCAGATTCGTTTTTAATTTTAATTCTATTGTTTTTACAAGTTCCACCATCCGTTCCATAAATATAAAATTGATCTTTTCCTTTTTTATCTAGATAATAGATGGTGCTACCATACTGACTTTTAGCCATAGCCAAACCTTCTGAATATGGTCCATAAAAAACAGTACCTAAATCTGCAATTTTAGTAAATGTCTTATCTGCTAAATATGGTTTGCTGTAAGCGCTCTCTTGCAATCCACAAATACCTTCTGAAAAGTTGACTGCGTATTCAAATTGTTTTGAAGATAATTGTTTTCCAGTATAATCATAAAAACTGTGCTTATTGCTTTTTTTTGCAATAAAGATTCCTTCTTCATTAAAATCAGATACTTCATCAGCTAGTAATTTTTGTTGTGTGTTTGTTTGAAGATTATATAAACTAATCGCTTTAAAATAAGGAACTTTCAGCGAATCATCATTACTAAAAAAACTAGTGCCATACAGATCAACATTGTCTTGTTTTATAGTTTTAATGAGTTTACCAGAAATATCAAATACTTTCACAGCATTGTCAAATATATATGCAATATTCTTCTTACTTGTTCTAATTACTTTTGCAGTATCTGGTTGAATAATTAATTTCATATTATTATTATACACAGCATACTTTCCATCTTTTTTTACATAATATCCAGTTTTTGAATATAATGCATAAACTTCAGTGTAATCAGCTGGCAACAGCCATTTTCCTTTTGTATTTACTAAGCCATACATGCCAACAGTTTTTTCTACACGTGCAATTCCATCATAAAAATCATCTATTTTTTTATTTTCAATTGGCAAAACAATAGTGCCAGTACTGTCAATCAATCCATTTTTTTCTCCAATTGACACTACAAAAATGCCACCTGGTTTTTTTAGAGAAACAGTTTCGTAAATTATTGGAATGACTACTTTGCCTTTGTTGTCTATAATACCAACTTTATCACTATTTACGTTGCCATTTTTCATTGAATAAAATTTCTTCGAAGTATAAATTGCTGCATAACCTTGATAAAAACTCTCAGCAAATACGTATTTTGGTTCAATTACAAATTTGTTTTCAGTGTTTATATATCCAATTTTTGAAGTATCAGTCAATTGTGCAAGTGCCAAGCCATCAGAGAAATATTC
>CALLKF010000194.1 GCA_938008535.1 uncultured Saprospirales bacterium
GTTTTAGAGCTGTAAAATAAATTCAATAATAATTTTAACATTAATTAAATCCATCGTGCAACCATTTTTGGCATCAACATTGTTATATTTATAATATAATACGATGAAAAAACTCTTTTTTATATTATTTCTATCAGCAAATGCCTATTCGTTTGCACAAGAACAATATGATACCATTAAACTGCCGCAAATTATTATTGGCGACGATACGTTACCAGAAATTACATTGGAACCTATTGAAGTTAAAGCTACTAAATTAGAAAAAGTTACCTTAGAGGATTGGAAAAAACGCTACTTAATGATCGTGTATCCATACGCTTTACGCGTGGCACGTTTAAATAAAAAAGTAAGTGACGATTTAGCTAAAATTGATAAAAAACGTGAACGAACAAAATATTTAAACGAAAGTGAAAAATTATTACGCAAGAATTTTGAATCAACCTTAAAAAATTTGACTAGAATTCAAGGTCAGTACCTGATTTTATTAATAAATAGAGAAACAGGTCAAACTGTTTTTGATTTATTGAAAGAATATAGAAGCGGTTTTAAAGCACATTGGTGGAATTTTTTAGGTAAATTTTTCGATTTAGACATGAAAGCAAAATACGATCCACAAGGAAAAGATAAACAAACTGAGAATTTTATTGTTAGATTACAAGAAATTTATAGAATAGACGGTACTAAATACATTATAGAAAATGAGCAATTCAATACACCAATTCCAGGTCAAAAACGCTAGAGGCAGAGAGGTTAATCTTTCTGATTACAAAGGTAAAGTTGTGTTAGTAGTAAACACAGCATCCAAATGTGGTTTAACACCACAATTAGATAAACTCGAAAAACTATACAAAGAATTTAAAGACGAAGGTTTTGAAATTATTGGTTTCCCAAGCAACGATTTTGCCGGACAAGAACCATTATCATCAGATAAAGCAGAAGAGTTTTGTCAAATAAATTATGGCGTGACGTTTCCAATTATGGATAAAATTCATGTGAAAAAAGGCGACAACCAAAATGAAGTTTTTAAATTTTTAGGTGATAATGCGCCTGGTCTAAAGATGTTGACACATCCAAAATGGAATTTTCAAAAATACTTAATTGATAAAGACGGTAAAGTGGTTGATTATTTTATTCCAACTACAGAACCAGATGCTGACAAAATCAAAAAAGAAATTAAGGAATTGCTGGTGAAATAAAAATATCAGTGAGTTGCGCGGAGTTTTCACAGAGAAAACTCCTTTTTCTTTGTTTTTTTTAGTGATATCTGTTACTGAAATTATGTAGTTTTATCTTTATGAAAAAACTACTTTTCGGATTACTTTTATTTCTTGGTTTCACACATTTATTTGCACAGAAAATTTCTACTACAGAATGGAAAAAGTTTATACCATCTGCTCAAATTCCTTCTGAAATAAAATGTAAAAACTCAAACAATAATATTGACTTAGTGCTGTTCAAAGGCAGATATTACTGTGCTTTCCGAACTGCGCCAACACATTTTGCATCTAAAAAAACGAAGATATTTATTGTTAGTTCAACTGATTTTAAAACGTGGAAATACGAAACAGAATTTTTTGTAAATGCTGATATGCGTGAACCGCGGTTTTCTATTTTCAAGGATAAATTGTTTTTTTATTTTTTCGAAGGCGGAACCAAAATGTTCAAGTTTGAACCAAAACATATTTGGACAAGTATTTTGTCGGACACTGGTTGGTGCTCAAAAATTAAAACCAATTTAGATGGTTTTGTAGATTGGCGCTTTCGAACACAAAATAACAAATTGTATTTTTCATCGTATTATGGTGTCAATTTATACAACAGCGAACATCACGCAAATTTGCGTTTATTCACTTCTGAAGATGGAATAAATTTTTTACCGATTTCAAAAGAACCACAAATAACCGAACAAGGTGCAGAAGAAGGCGAATTTATTTTTGATAAACAAGGAAATATTTGGTCAACAGTTCGTTTAGAAGGAAGCGGTTCGTTGCTTTGTTTTGCATCTAAAGATTCATTGGATAAATGGAAAACTAAATTTTCTAAATTGAAATATGACAGCGCATTAATGTTCGCACAAGGCAATGATATTTATTTGGTTTCGCGCAGACATTTGAAAGGAAATGCAACTGAAGTTGAGTTTCCAACTAAAAAGCAACGTCGTAAAAATTTGCTTCAATATTCATTTTCTAAAAAAGTAACATCGCTTTTCAAAATCAATAAAGAAAAAATGGAAATTGAATTGGTGATGGATTTTCCAAGTACAGGCGACACGGCTTTTCCTGCAATTGCACGGAAAAATGATTCTACTTTTTATTTGTTGAATTACTCATCAGATATCCATAAACGAAGCAAAATCTGGATTGGTGGACAACTTGGTAAAACATACATTTATCAAACAGAATTGATGATTAACGATTGATGATATATGATTTATAATAGACAATTGACAATTAAATTTTTAAATAAATAATCATCAATTGTTAATCGTTAATCGTAAATTTGTACTTATGAATAAACTCGACATCTTAGTATTTGCTGCGCATCCAGACGATGTTGAATTAGCATGCAGTGGTACAGTTTTAAAACATATTAGCTTAGGTTATAAAGTTGGAATTGTGGATTTAACCAAAGGTGAATTAGGTACACGTGGTTCTGCAGAAATTCGTGCAGAAGAATCTAAAAAATCATCAGAAATATTAGGCATTCATGCACGCGAAAATTTAGGATTTAGAGATGGATTTTTTGAAATTGATGAAGCACATTTATTAAAAGTTGTTTCGATTATTAGAAAATATCAACCAGAAATAATTTTAGCAAATGCAAGTTCAGACAGACATCCAGATCACAAACGCGCTGGCGATTTAATTTCAAGAGCAAATTTTTTAAGTGGTTTGATGAAAATAGAAGATGAGCAACCAGCTTGGCGCGCCAAAACTATATATCGTTATATACAAGATAATTATGTGAAACCAGATGTTATTGTTGATATTTCTAGATTTGAATTGCAAAAATTGGAAGCAATAAAAGCATTTAAATCACAATTTTATGATGCCAATTCTACCGAGCCGCAGACACCAATTTCTAAGCCAGATTTTTTAGATTTTATTTTAGCAAGAGCCAAAGAATTTGGTAGATCCATAAATGCTGAATATGGTGAAGGTTTTACAGTTGAAAGAAATATTGGTGTAAATAATTTGTTTGATTTAGTTTAGTATTAGACACATGTCATAAATAAATTAGTTCTGTATATTATTTTGCTTTTCGTGCATTTGCAGCTTTGTCTCTATCGTTTTTTATGCTTTCTGAATCAGAACCAGTGCCATTATAGGCATCTTTTAATTCATAAAAATAACCAATAAGTTTAGTTGTATTAAAATCTTCTGATTGCGAAAAAGATAAAGTAGTATGATATGAATTTGTGTAAGTAGAATACACACATTCTTTTTCATTTTTACAATTAATTACTATTTTTTTTGATGACTCTTCAGTTATAGTAGACATGTCAGACATGCTGATTTTACTATACTTTCCAGATTTATATCTATCAAATAAATAACCATCCTTTATTTCTAAATAACCATAATAACCATTGTCAAATGTTTTGAGATAATCATTTATTTTTTTTAGTACAGAATTATAATCGTTTGTTTTTGTAGATGTTGTAGTTGTACTTACAACATTGGCGTCTTTCTTTTCATCAACATTTACTACCATTTCAGCAATGTCATAAGTTAGATTGATGGTATTGTTAGAACTCCAATAGTCAGTTTTGTCATACACAAAATCTAAACTGTATTCATTTGCAATGGTACGTTCTTCCCAATTTCCAGCATCATTTAATGCGTTTAAAACGGCTCTTACGTTATGATTTCCTGTTGGAATTTTTACTTTAACACTATTTTGCATAGATTGCAATTTTTTTTCACTTTCACCAATTTTTTTATTATCGCAATACACCACTAATTTTGAAAGATGATCGAAACCTTCTTTAGTATTTATTGCTTTAAATTTAAAGGTAATATCAACTGTTTCTGCTGCCTTAGAAATAGTTGGTAGAAAGAAAATACTCAAAAATAGGAAAGTTAAAAAGATAGTTTTTTTCATCGTTATTTTTTAATAGTTAAAAGTAAACCAAAATTTTAATTTATAAAATACCATAAAATACGTAGATGTTTCGACAAGCTAAACATGAATTCGACAAGCTCAACATAACTCAAAAAAAGCTGGCATCGCTTAAACCGATGCCAGCTTTTAAAATTTTTAAATCTAGAATTTTATGATTGTAGATTTTCCCAATCTTGCATTAGTTTTTCTAATGCTTTTTTTTCTGTGCCGAGTTGTAATACAGTTTGCTCATCGTATTTACCATCTTCAGAAAGTGCTTCTATTTTTTCTTCTAGTTTCTTGATATCAAATTCTTTGATGCCAATTTCTTCTTCCAGTTTTGAAATCTGATTTTTGATTCGTTTTGCTTCTTTGTCATCTATTTTATTAACAGGTGCAGCCACTTCTTTTTTTGCTGAATTGTTTGGAACATTTTGTGGACTCAACTCTACTTCTCTGAAATTAGCAACACGTCTTTCTTCAAAAAATGCGTTCACATCGCCAACATGTTCTTGCACCACACCATCTTTAAATTCAAACGTTTTCTCTGTTAAACCAACTAAAAAATCTCTATCGTGCGAAACCACAATAACGGTTCCTGGATATTTTGAAATGGCATCTTTTAATACATCTTTTGCACGCAAATCTAAGTGATTCGTTGGCTCATCCAAAATCAATACATTGCTTGGATTCAATAATAAATGTGCTAAACAAACACGTGCTCGCTCACCACCACTTAGCACAGAAATCTTTTTAGTAGCATCATCGCCAGAAAACATAAATGAACCTAAAATATTGCGCACTTGAGCACGTACTTCATTCGGTGCAGTGTCTTCCATATATTGCAAAATGGTCAATTCTTTTGGTAAATGTTCCGCGTGATGTTGCGCAAAAAATGCAGTGCTAACATTATGACCAATGGTTAAATCACCAGATGTTGCATCTAATTCTTTTGCAATGATTTTTGCCATTGTAGTTTTTCCCATACCATTTTTGCCAATGAATGCTACCTTGTCACCACGTTCAATTTCTAAATTTACATCATGGAAAACATGCTTTTCGCCGTAATTTTTTGCCAGGTTTTTTGCAGTTACTACTACTTTACCACTTTGCTGACTCATCGGAAATTGAAAACGCATAGAACGAACATCGTCTTGTTCTACTTCAACAATATCCATTTTATCAAGTTTCTTTACTAAGCTTTGAGCAAGATCGGAAGAG
>CALLKF010000195.1 GCA_938008535.1 uncultured Saprospirales bacterium
CATACATCACTTACCTAAACAATCATGATTAAATTCATTTTTAATAAATTTTTCTACGGCATTTTAGTATTACTTGGTGTGGTGTTTGTCATTTTTGCTTTGTTTAATATTTTACCAGTTGATCCAGCACGACTTACTCTTGGCCAACGAGCAGATGTAGAATCTGTAGAAGCAATTAATAAAGAATTAGGTTTAGATAAACCAAAAATTGTTCAGTTTAGTTTATACTTAAATGATTTGTCGCCAATTGCATTGCATGATAATGATGAAAAGACAAAGGAAAAATATGGATATTTAAAACTGATTCCATTTGGTGAAAAAGCATTGGTTTTAAAAGCACCTTACTTACGTCGTTCTTATCAAACAAAGAAAGAAGTGGCAAAAATTTTACAAGAAGCGTTACCACAAACTATCATTTTAGCATTTTCAGCAATGATTTTTGCGAGTGTAATTGGTATATTTTTAGGTGTAATTGCAGCTGTCAAACAACATTCATGGTTTGATAATTTAGCGATGTCTGTTTCTGTTTTAGGCATTTCTGTACCATCCTATTTTTCTGCTATTTTGCTAGGTTATTTCTTTGGAATTGTATTACATAAATATACTGGATTAGACCAAACAGGTGGTTTAACTTATATCGATGATTATGGAAATAAAGTTTTGGCTTTTCGTAATTTAATTTTACCTGCAATTGCGTTAGGTTCGCGTCCAATAGGAATTATTTTTCAATTAACTCGAAGTGCCATGCTCGATGTACTATCACAAGATTTTATCAGAACTGCTCGAGCAAAAGGTTTATCAAATATTACAGTACTTTTTAAACATGCTTTGCGAAATGCATTGAATCCAGTAATTACTACTGTTTCTGGTTGGTTTGCTTCGTTGTTGGCTGGTGCATTTTTTGTAGAAGTAATTTTTGACATCAAAGGACTTGGCTACACGGCTGTTGATGCTTTACAAAAGTTTGATTTTCCAGTTGCAATGGGAACGGTTTTATTCACTGCTTCAGTTTTTATTGTGGTTAATTTTTTAGTTGATATTTTATATGCAGCTTTAGATCCAAGAATCAGAATTGGTAAATGATTTAGTAGTGAGTAGCAGTATTAAGTAATAAGAATTACAATAAATATTCATCTAGCATTTTAATACATGATTATCTTTTTAATAGGTTTTATGGGTTGTGGTAAGTCGTATGTGGCTCGCAACTTGGCTCCTATTTTAGAAATTGATTATATTGATTTAGATAAACACATAGAAGAAAAAGAACTGCTTAGTGTAAAGGATATTTTTGAACAAAAAGGCGAAAATTATTTCAGAGAAAAAGAAAAAGAATTTATTGAACAATTAGATCCAACTGAAAATTTAATTGTAAGCACTGGTGGTGGCGCGCCTTGTTTTTTTAACAATATGCAATTGATGAATGAAAAAGGATTGACCATTTATCTCAACAGAAATAAAGAAAAAACGATTTGGCGTTTACTGAAAGGTCAATACAAACGACCATTGATTGCAAATTTATCTGCTGATGAATTAGAAAAGTTTTACGATGAAAAATTAGCATCTCGAAAACAATTTTATGAGCAAGCAAAACTACATGTTGGCGATGCTGAAGTAGAAGAAATTGCAGATTTGATTTTCCAACATTTTAGTCCAACTGAAGCAACTTTTTAAAATCAGTTAATTTTATTTATATTGTGTTGATTTGATTTTTATGGAAAAAAACTCAGCAGCACCAGCAAAAAAATTATTTCCTAATCTATTAAGCATTCGCTTTTGGATGTCGTGTGCAGTTATATATTGCCATGTAGAAGAAACAAAATATATTCGTCATTTATTTACCAGCTTTGATTCTGTATCACGTTATCACACTGTCGGTTTTTATCCAATGTTGATGTTTTTTACCTTGAGTGGTTTTTTAATTACATATCAATTAGAAACAGAAAAAATAAAAACACAAACCATTTCATTGACTAAGTTTTATAAAAACAGAGCACTACGAATTTTGCCATTGTATTATTTATCAATTATCATATATTGGGTTGTTATTCCAAATTCTTTTTTAGCAGGTTACTTTGATACTATATTTTTTCATTCTGGTTTTGGTGATGTAGAAATGTATAGTTTTTCTAAAAATGTATTTTTCATCTTGTGTCTATTATTATTGCCGCAAATTCCTTACGTATTAACGTCAATCAACAATAGAAGTTGGGTCTATGGTGCGCACCATTGGTCAGTTGGTGTTGAAGAATTATTTTATATTTTCTGGCCAATGCTTTGGAGACGAATGAAAAATTTTAAACGATTTATCATTACTTGTTTTATTGGTTTTTATGTGGTTTTTATAAGTAGTATTATAATGATTGCTTTAGCCAATAAATTTTATCCGTCACATAAACTATTAAAATTCATTTTGTTGGTAAATGTGCAACTCGTTTATTTTTCAAGCGCAACCTGTTTTTTTATTGGTGCAATTGGAATTTATTTATACATTCATCGAATCGATTTAGTACATAAATATGTAACCAAAACTACTGCACTCATTAGTTTCTTCTTAATCATTTTCCTTACAGCAATTGGCTTTGAACGACCCATGTTTGTAAACGAATTCATTTGCGCATGTTTTATAGTTGTAGTATTATATTTAATGAAAGATGGAAAAAAGATTTTGTTTTTCGACCATTCAATCATCGTTTATTTAGGTAAAATAACATACGCTGTTTATTTAGTGCATTGGTTTGTTTTGGTAATTGTGATGTACTATTTAGAGAAATTTCATATTCCAGAAAAAGGTGAACTCATATTTAATATATTACAATATTCACTCACATGGATTTTCACTTATGGAATTGCGGCAATTTTATACGAACAATATGAGAAAAGATTTTTAGCATTGCGCAAATCATCTTAAACCAAAAAATTATTTTTCTTTATAAAAAGTCAAATACTCAAATTTTGCAAATTTCTTGAAGTCGAATTGTTGTTCGTTCGCATCTTTAATAGCATCAGAAAGTGCAGTTTTTAATAAGGTGTAGTGTGTCGTTTTGGGATTTATATACACATGTACAAAATATCCATCTTCTGTATTGATAGCATATCCTAAATATTGAAATGCATATTTTGGATTATGAATAATTGCATACATTTGTTTATTGCTAAAATAAATATTATTCAAATCTTCTTCCTTATTTGTTAAGTAACCAATTAAAATAATGTCTGGATTTATTTTATTAAAATACGTTTCATTTAATTTATTCCTTGATAAAAAATTATCGCACAAACCATATGCATCAATGGTTTCAACATTGGCATAATATGGAAAGATACCAGCATCGCCAAACAACACTTTTAATCCTTTAATGTGTGTTCTATTGATATGTTTCGCTAATGCATAATGTGCTCTTGGAAAAATAAATGTACTCATCGCATTTTGTTTTATCGATGCCATTTCTACAATCCAATTATTATAAATCCCTTCGCTAAATGTCAATAAAATAAGGAAAAAAGCAATTGTTTTCACTTTGGCTTGAGTTAATAAAGTTTGTGAATCAATTTTTATAAAAGCAAATAAAATTACCGGAAAAAATAATTGAAACGAAAACCTATCTGCATAATTCATCGCTAAAATTGCAGGTGCATATAAAAAGAAAAACAAGAAAAATGTAATTCCTGATAAGTATAAAAAGAGCTTATCTTTTCGCAACAATATAACAACTAAAACACTACTTAAAATATATTGCCATGATGTGTAAGTATTAAATAATAATGTGAAAACTTTATTAATTTTTGTTACAGATTTATGGTAAAATGGCAAAGGCAATAATAATTGGAAATATTGATATCGCCAGATAAAATAAAGTAATCCTATTAATAGTACAATTGAAAATGAAACGACATGTAATTTTTCTTTTTTAATTTTCAAGACATAAAAGAAAGCAAACGCAGCAAATACAACACCTTCTGGTCTTGTTAGTGGCAAGAGCAAACACAATATCCAAAGATAAATTTGAGTAGTTGTGGTTATTGTTTCTTTAGATAAAACAATAAATACTTCTAGCAATAACCAAACCCAAAACAATGTTTCTAAACTTGAAAATGCATGCACATATGTATGCCAATTTGCCACAAAAATAAAAACAGCAAACACACGCATCTTTTTATCTTTTACATTTGTAAATAATCTGTAAATAATAAAAAAGAAAAAGAAAGCACCAAAAAACTTAAAAAAAAGTAAGGGTTCAAAATGAAATAAAGCTGGAACTATAGTTAATGCAGCAATAACAAAGCTGGTATATGCTTCAGTATAATTGGTATTATTATGCCAATTCCATATTCCATGATTCACTAAATTATAACCATATCTGTAAAATATAAATGCATCGTCAATAAAAATCTGAAAGAATGTAAAGAAGCCAATTAACACACATAAAAATATAATTACTGCTAAAAAATATTCTTTGGTATTAATTATTTTTTGAATAAAAGACATGGTTGGTATTTTTGGTCGGAAAATAAAATAGAATATAAATGGTGTATTTTTCTTAGTTTCTAAAGTTAGTTATAAAAAATAATTTATTTAAACTCAACTTAAATAAAAAAGTTGCTTCATTAAATGATAGCAACTTACAAAATTCAAAAAAACCTATTTTAAAGTGCTCCAACTGCACTCGTTAATTTTAAGATATATTCTCCTTTTTTATTTTTCTTGATAGTGTAAGTACAATCTTTACCTATGCGCATCATTGATTTTGTAATCGGTGCAATAGTAGAATCTTGAAAAACTACATTAGCTGAAAACCGAATTACACTAACATTGCTTACAACAACATTAGAAAGAGGTATTGAATTGGCTTGAACACCGTTAAATGTTAATGTAAATTTTTCTCCAGTTTCTGAATAAAATGTAGCCGTACCAATTGCTGCAGGATGTGTATTTGTATTTACTGTTGGTGTCGTAGCAGTTGGTGGAATTGAAGTTGTTTGTGGTCGTGCTGTTGATGGTTTACCGTTAAATGTTTGATCAAAAGCATCGCCTAATGCATCACCAAAATCTTTTGCAGGAACACCATTTATGGTCGGTGAATGATATTCTTTACTTGGGTCGATAGTAATAGAACCTGTATTGTTTTCAGCTTTTAGAATTGGTGTTCCATTGCTATTGGTTGTCACAGTTGTTTGTGCTGGTTGTCCATTTATCCATACATCAGAAGTTGGTTTGGTTGCAGTAACTGTTGTTGGTGTTACAGTAACACTTGGTTTGGGTTCTGATGTTACTGTTTGTTTTTGTTGAATTACAGTATCTTTATTTGATTCTGGTATTGCTGTAAGAGTTGATATTGGTGCAACCGTTACAATAGGTTCTGTAGGTTTTACAGCTATTGTTGTATCTGGTAAAATCACTTTACTAGAAATTTTTAAAAAATAATTTCCTTTAGGATCTTTTGATACCGCATAAATAACATCCTTTGTTGCTGAACGTGTAACTGTTTTTGAAATAACTGGAATCGAATTATTTTCGAAAACTATTTTCAATAAAACTGAAGAACCTCGAACTTCCTTTGCCACCACAACTGCTGAAGGTTGATTGTTTTGCTGAACACCTGCAACATACAATCTAAATTTGTCGCCAAATTCAGAATAAACCGTAATGTTTGCTACAGCTGGTTTAGTTGTTCCAGCAAAACTGTTGGCGGAAACAACAAAAATAAAAAATAATAGAATTTGTAATTTTGATTTCATAATGTATACTTTTTAAAAATTGTATTCTAAGTTACTAATTAATAAATTAAACTAATTGCAAATATGTAAAATGAATAAAAACAAATAGTATGCCAAAATTATACCAAATAAAAATGGCTTACAAAAGTAAGCCATTGAAAAAGATATTGTATTCACTTTTTTTACTTCACAAAAAACTGAACTATAAAATACGTAATAGCAGCTAAAGTAGCTGAAACTGGAATGGTTAAAATCCAAGCCCAAAGTAAATTAACAGTCACGCCCCAACGTACAGCACTTAAACGTTTAGTTGCGCCAACACCAATGATAGCACCTGTAATTGTATGTGTTGTAGAAACAGGAATCCCCATTTGTTCGGTTAAGAATAACGTAGTAGCACCAGCTGTTTCTGCACACACACCTTCCAATGGTGTAACCTTTGTAATCTTAGTTCCCATTGTTTTCACAATCTTCCAACCACCACTTAAAGTACCTAAACTGATTGCTAAATAACAAGATAATGGTACCCAATCTGGCATGGCTTTTATGTCAACAATATTTCCGTTAGCAATTAACGCAGCAGCAATAATACCCATTACTTTTTGTGCATCATTACCACCATGACCAATACTAAATGCTGCAGATGAAAGTAACTGCATTTTCTTGAAATTATTGGCAGTACGCTGTGCACTTGGTTCTTTAATTTTTTCGGTATAAATAAACGATGCGATAATAATTAGCAACATAGCAATTAATCCAAAACGTATGATTCGATTATTACCTTTATCTATCTCTTTCGCTAAATCTTTTTTAATATCAACACGAACTGATTTATTAAAATCGGCAATTTGATCTGGCTGAACAGGAACTTTTGCTAACATGGTTTGTACCATTTTATCGTAACCTAATTCATTGTGTTTTTTTGCGATTGGCTTTAATGAATCTGCAGCAGCTTTTGCGAATTCATACGCTTGTTTATGTGTTGCATCTTTTTCTGCTAAAATTTTTAATTGTTTCACTTTAAAAAACAATTTAATTTTATCATCAATTCTCGAGCCAGTCACCATATTTAAATCTACATTTTGTGCAATTTCATTGGTAACATATTCAGAACCTTTACTTTCATAATCGCTGATGTAAACGAATGATTTGTGCGCATTTTCGGTTGCTTTTTCTAATTTTTCTTGTGTTTTATCACGCTCAGCAGCTTTTTCTGGATCGATTAAATCTTTTTTGTACTTGTCTACGCGAAAAAATTTCTCAACATTCTCATCTATTTTTTTCTCTTGGAAATGAATGAACGTAAACCAGATTGCAACACATGTCATAAGTAAGACGCCACATTTTATCCAAGTATTTCTTTGCATCATTACTAAAGTATAAAACATAGAAATAGCCATACCAATTAAAGGTGCTAAAAATATAAATACAATAGTTTTCAAAATTTTTGAGCTATCAACAATATCTTGTAAAGGCATAAATCCGCCATTTTTCATAAAAGCATGAGTAATAGCAGCACCAGCAAATCCACCAATTAATGTATGAGAAGATGCAGAAGGAATACCATACCACCATGTTAGTAAGTTCCAGATAATAGCTGCAATTAAACCTGCAAAAATAACTGGCAACGTAATAAATCCTTCGTTTACGGTTTTTCCTATGGTGTTGGCTACTGCATGATCTTTAAAAATTAAGAATGCTACAAAATTAAAGAAAGCAGCCCAAAGCACTGCTTGAAATGGTGTTAATACTTTTGTTGAAACAACAGTAGCTATAGAATTAGCTGCATCATGAAAGCCATTGATATAATCAAATATCAACGCTAATGCAATTATTATTATTAGAAATTCCATGTTTTAGATTTATGATTTACAATGTACGATGTACAATTTATTATGAGTACTTTATTACAATTGATTCAATAACGTTAGATGCATCCTGACATTTATCTGATGCCAATTCTAGTTCTTCGTATAAATCTTTCATCACAATAATTTTTACTGGATTATCTTTATTATTTCTTACTAACTCACCCATTGCTTGGTTGTATAATAAGTCTACTTTTGATTCGTAACCATGAACTTTCAAACAAGAGTCTGTTACTTTATGTAAGTTTTTCATATCACGCAAACCAAAAATGGCGTTTCTTAATTCTTTAACAGAATCATTATTTAATTCCGCAATTTTTAATACATGTTCATTGAATTCAGTAAATTCATAATTTTTCATTTTGTTACCAACTTCATCAATATAATCAACTACATCATCCATTGCAGCAGCTAATTCATGAATATCTTCACGATCAAATGGCGTGATAAAATTTTTACTTAATTCAACATATAAGTTATGCGCCAAATCATCTGCTTGATGTTCTAAATGTCCTGTTTGTGCTAATATTTCGAAACGTTTTTCACCTGTTTCTTTCATTGCTAATAAAAAAACTTCACTGGTTTTTACTGCAATTTCAGCTGTTTGCTCAAATAAATCGTGGAAGATTTTGTCTTTTGGTTGAAATAATTTTAAGAATGAGAATGCCATAATATTTAATTTAAGATTTTAGAATTTAGATTTAATTTTTTGTTTGGTTTAAAAAGCGAATTGCATTTGAAAACGCCATAAGCCAGCTAATTTATTAATTGTTTTATTTTGATTGATTGTATAATCTGTTTGAATTTTAAATGCGTTTTTAAATACTTGAAAATAACAATTACAAGCAAAACAAGTATTTCATAATTCGTTTCTCCAAGTTAATGAATAATATTATGGTGTAAATATATTAATTTAAAACAAGCTCATTTTATTAAAAAAAAAACCATAAGATCATTAAGTTCTAATATTTATAGCTATAATTATATTTAAAATTAATATGCTGATTAAAAACATTTTACAATTAATAAATATTCAATATATATAAGTATTTAGATCACTATAAGAAAGATATGTTTTGTCATCATTTATTCAAAAATAAAGCAAAAAAGTCCTGTTACTTCGAACGGTACAAGCTCCCAAAAATAATATACATGTACTATTTACGATGGAACTATCCGTCCCAAAAAATTAATCGCTATTATTAAACAGCCAAATTTAAAAATATACGCCAGAAGGCAGTAAATGAAATAACTAAAAAGATCTTTGAAAACATGGCGCGCGACTATACCATCCACCTCTCACACCAAATCGATCAAAGTGAAATCGTTTGTAAAACAGGAACTCGGTGATGCGATTGGAGCTTGGCTCTGCCCAACATCATCGCGATGAGCGATGCCTTTGCTTTTGAATAGGCTTCTGACAGATACGAACCCGTGGGTGCAGTGATGATCAGCACTTGCTCACAACGGCAACACCTCCCCCACATCCGGCCGCTCCAGCCACGCACTGAACTCCTGGGCCAGTTGCTCGCTGGCC
>CALLKF010000196.1 GCA_938008535.1 uncultured Saprospirales bacterium
CATTTTTCGCATCCGTGATTTAAGTCTGCATTGGCAATATGTTCTCTTAAATTTTTTGTTTTTTGTCCGTTCCAAATTTCTGAAAGTGACATCGTTTTAATATTTCCTAAAACAAATTTTCTATTTAGATTGCAAGCGTATACATTTCCGTTGATACTTAAGAACATACTGTTAAACGGTGCAAGACAAACATATTTTTGGTTGCCATAATACCTGTTTTTGTTGTATTCTGCAATTGTTTCAGGCGATAATGACACAGGTTGCCCGTTTTGAAAGTTACTGGTATTGAATAAATTATTCTTTGCTCTTTTAAGCAATAAACCTGCATGTTTTAAATATTTATTCTGCGTTTTAAACACGAATTGAATTCCGTTTGTAAGACTTAAATGTAACGAAAATTTAGCAAAATTGGCTATAAAACTCAGCTGTTAAGGTTTCAGTTGACTGATGATCCAGCGATGTAAAGGATATAATAGTTTTGGTACATCAGCTCTTACAACTTCCAATAGAAGGATCGTTCTATATTGGTCTGAATTATTAACCACTTCGTGCATAAAACTGTCTTCGAATGCAAATGCTTTTCCTTGCTGCCAATGGCGCTTTTCATTATTTACAATAAAAGTCAGCTCACTATTTGGATGTGGAATTTCAACACCTAAATGCACAAACAAAATTCCTCTGTATGGACCACGATGCAATGACAGATTTTTACGTGGTTTTAATATGGAAAAAGCAGCAGAAACAATATTTGGAAGATTTGAAATAGTTTTTATAGTTTCAGGATATTTTTTGGAGTTTTCATGTATCAAGCCTTTGTGATTGCTTAAAAGTATCGCTTTCCAGCCGTCGTCAGTGGTTAATTCCACTAAATTTTTATCTATATCTAAAACACTTGGTGCGTCTTCCGGATTTGTATTTTCTTTAAATTCCTGCGTGATTTTTCCTGCGTTGTTTTCCAATATATTTAACCAATCAAAATCTTCAGAATCATAAAAATTTTTCAATTTAAAACCTAGCAATGGCATCAGTTTTTCAATCAGAAAGATTGCATAAGTTAGTAGTACTGTTTTATGTTTTTTCAATTGATTGCAGTTTAAGATGCATTTGCATTTTCAATGATCAGTTTGGTATTGGCGTTGGTTTTTAATTTATTAAAGATCCAATTATGAACTGGTTTTAATAATTTCGGAATATCTTTTCTTTCCACTTCTAATAGTAAAATAGCTCTGTAATCATCAGAATTATTCACTACTTCGTGCATAAAGCTATCTTCAAAACCAAATGCTTCACCTTCTTTCCAGTGTTTTTTTTCATCGCGTACAATAAATGTGTGCCTGTTGTTTGGTGGCGGAACGAACACACCTAAATGAATAAATACAATTCCACGATACATGCCACGATGAACTTGAATATTTTTCTTTGGCGATAAAACTGAAAATATTGCGTTAGAAACATTCGGAATCTGATTAATGACTTTCATCGTGTTTGGATATAACGCTGCATTCTTTTCAATAATTGTATCATACGATTTTAGCAAAACTACTTTCCAGCCGTCATCGTAAGAAAAATCCTGCAAGCGTTTGTTAATATCCTGAACACTGATGATCTTGTGAATATTGGTATTGCGCAAATATTCTTCTTTGATAACAGCAGCATTATCTTCCAAAATTTGCAACCATGGAAAATCAGTTTTATTATAAAAATTCTTTAATTTAAAATTAGTGTATGGCAAAATATTTTCAAAAGCTTTAAGACAAATACGAAAGAAACTTGCAGCAAATGCATCTTTATTTTTTTTGATTTTATCTTGAACTGAGTCAGACATTGTTAAGGTTAATTTGCATCCTGATTTTTATGCTTAAACAAATTTACAAATCTTTCTTTTAGGTTGTTGTATGCGTAAATGTATTTCAATTTTGTAAGATATTTTTTTACTGATGTGGTTTCGCTGTTGCCAAATTCTGTCAGTAATTTTTTTAATTCTTCTGTGCTGTAATCTTCAAATACATATTCTTTCTCGCCAAGTAGTGTTTCGTTGTCAAGTGTTTTTTCGTCTGTATAATATTCTTGTAATAAAAAGTTATCGTATCGTTTATAAAAATCAACATCTGATTTATACATGTTCAGTTGGTTCTTTTTTTTAGGATTTAAGTAATAATGTACCATTTGCGCGTTGCTATTAGCGATGGCAATTCCAACCGCAGTTCGGTTTATTTTCGTTGTGTTTGGCAATGATGCATGTACTGCACGATGGTTAAAAAAGAGTGCTTCGCCAGCTTTCATTGGCAGCATATGTAAATACGAAATAAGTAAATTGTTATGCTTGGTTAATGGTGTTTCAACGAAAGGCATTGGCGAAGGACGAACATTACTGAAAAAATGATGACTGCCTTTTATCGCGCCCATGCAACCGGTTTTAATGTCTACATCTACTAACGGAATCCAGCAAGTCATAGAACAATAATTTTTTTCATCATCAACAAATGACCAATCCTGGTGCGGATTGATGGTTCCGTTTGGCGTTGGATATTTTATGATATAGCTTCCAGTTATTGCTTTATAATTTTGTAAAACAGCATCCAGTTTTGTAGCAACGTTTTCTAAAATAAAATCAGTCATATCATCTACCAAAGATTTATTTTCATTGTCGCTTCCTACATAAAACACTTCATTTTTATTTTTTTTGATCTGTGAGTTTTCATAAAAATCTTTCAAAACCTTAATTTCATTTTTATCAATCAGTTTAACAATTACATAGCCATCTTTTTCAAAATCCTGCTGAGTTTGCTTGTTTTTAAAGATTGGTTCCATGTTGTTTTTTATGAAATTTGGTTTGTATAAAATTTATAAATAAACGGATTTGTCATTGCAAAAAAGTAAATTTTCCAGATATGCTTTGAAAAGTGTTTGCCATTCTATAGTATTTTTAAAGTGATAAATTGGCGTTTCGTTTGAGTGTTGTTCTAAATCATTTATAAACGTAATATAGAGCGATTTTTTTTTATCATCGTTCAAATTTGCTGCTGCTTTTTTTATATGTTCGTTTATAGTTGCAATTTCATTTTCTTTAAGCTTAATTTTTAAAAAATGCTCATTTAAAATTCCTTCTAATAAATCGATTTCAATGGATTGCAAATAAGAAATTCTCTGATTTTGTTTATTGTTATTTTCTATGCAAAAGCGTATGTAGCTAATAATATTTTTAAGTTTATCACCATTGTATTTATTGCTGCTGAATAAGTTGTTATATTCTGGTTTTGAGTAATGGCTTACTGTTTCATTTAGTTTGTTTACATTCAAAGATCTTAAACTTAAATAGCGCGGAAACTCAACAGGAATTAAGGATAACGAGAAATTATTTATGTTGCAAAAGTGAATCATTTCAGGAACTTCCATCCAATTGTTGGTCATTACACAATAGTTGATGTTGATTATTTGCTTATGTTTTTTTGAACGTTCAATGAAATAATTCATATGTTCCATCAACCGAGTAAACGATGCATTTTTACGAATTTTTTCATACATTTCTTTCTGCAATGAATCAATAGAAATACTTAAATGAACATTTTTATGCTCAATTATTTTTTTAACTCTGTTGTTTAAAATGGTGCCGTTTGTTTGAATATATATTCGGCAATTTTTATTTTCTTTAATGATATTGTCAATGATATCAATGTATTGTGGAATCAAGAATGGTTCACCGCCAAGAAATCGCGCGACCTTCAAATATGGAATTCCTTCTTTAATTGTTTCTGAAAATGCATCATCATATTTGTTTTCCAGATCAGGAAGTTTTTCCCTGTTTTTTCGGATTGAACTTGAGTAATTTCCATCGCACATAATGCATTCAAGATTGCATTGATTGCTGATCTCAAAGGTCATTTCAGTTGGAAATTTACCTGCTTTTCCAGGTAAAATAGAATCGTATAATCTTCCTTCAAACGCGTTGAAGTTAGATGATTGCAGTTGGATATTGCAATAATTACAGCCATCACATAAATTATAATCTTCAATTTTATTTCTAACAGATTCAATCGATTTGCTGTTAAATAATTCTGTTAAAGTTCCTTTGCCAATTGTGCCATACATATCTTTTTCATTTCTGCAACATGGTGTTATTGTTCCGTCAGATTTAAAGTACATGTGTTTAAAAGGAGCGAAGCAGATCGTTTTTTTCGGACCTTTGTTTCGCTGTTTATTGTATTGTATAATCGTTTCTTTGCTTAATGAAGGATTTGTTTTTTTATCATAATTATATCGAATAAAAACAGAAACTACAGCGTTGT
>CALLKF010000197.1 GCA_938008535.1 uncultured Saprospirales bacterium
CCACGGCCTCGGGCACCGTCGCGGGCACCGTCGTGAGCGCGTCGCCCGCCGCGCGATCGGTGCGCTGCAGCGCGAGCGTCACCCCCGCCGGACAGCTCGCCCCGGGCGTCGCCGGCCGCAGGTGCACGGTGGCGTCGAAGACCCGCTAGAAACTACCCATGTCGTATCACCTGCATACGTAATTTCTCCCGGTTCAGAAACAAAATAAAAAGAACCTATAACCGGATCGTTAAAGTAGGTTGAATCAAAATTCCAGTTTTGGCCACCATCTGTTGTTCGCAAAATTTGAAATTTATCGCCCAAAATCATTCCATCATTATTATTATAAAAATGTGCAAAATCCGGAAAATTCATGGATAATAATTTAGGGTTTGATTGTGTAATGCCGGCATTTACATTGATCTGCTCAAAAAATGTAGTATCAAATAATGCTGAATTGGCGTAAATATTGTATGCATACGCTTTTGTGTAGGAAAATGGTGTAATACCAAATAAATAAACATTTTCAGGATTAGAAGATATTATTTTACTTCCTGCCCATGAAAGTCCATTATTGTTTGATGCATAAATATTTTCATCTGCACCCCAGTTGCTTGCCCAAAAACTTCCGTCTGGTGCGAATGACATCCATTTAATCTGATTATAACGCTGGGCAGTATCAGTAGTAACTTTTGTTAGTCGAAATTGTGCTATGCTGTATTTAACACTAAACAAAAGTATTAAAAATAAGTAAAAGTGTCTTTTCATAGTTTAATTTTGTTTTGCGATATTATTTATTAAAATTTAAAACAGCCGTTTCATTGTGTAAACGGCAATTCTAATGAGTAAACGGTTGCTTTATATTGTTTATAGGAATAATTCATAGTTTTATAGCAATTGACATAAATCAAATATCATTATAAACAGTTACGCCTGCAATACCAAAATTTAAGGGAAATTTATATGTAGAAATGAGTTGCACTACCAGAATATAGGTAGTATATTTAGTTTTTAGATTAATCTATTATAGAAGATTAAACAACAAGGCATATTTCACCAACCCTATGGAACTTTTAACATCTAATTTATCGATCAGGTTTTTACGATGTGTATCTACCGTTAAGGAACTTAGGCATAATTTTTCTGCTATTTCTTTAGAAGTGTATTCTTCACAAATCAATTTTAAAACTTCTTTTTCGCGTTCACTCAACACCAAGTATTTTTCTGTATTTTCTTCCAAAAAATTTATATTCTTTCTGAACGCATTTACTTGTTTCTTGTTCTTTAATAAATCATCTACACTACAACCAACGCCTAACAAATATTTTACACCACCATCCCTATTTAATATTGCTGGTTTCACTGTCGCATACGTCCATTCCCAGCCATTTTTAGATTTTAAATAATAAGTATGTGAGAACGTATTGTTTTTATTATTCAGCTCATTATAAAATTTTATCAATAAATATATAGCTCCAATATTTTCAGGATGTATTAATTTTAGAATATATTTAAAGCCAAGTTTATTCGTTTCTTCTTCCGTTACTCCTAAAAAATCATACGCACTTTTATTTGAATATACCATTGAATAAGAAAAATTTTCAAACTCAAAAATAGATACCATTTGTGGTGATGCATCACACATTTTTTTTAGTTCTTCCAAACTCGTGTTTTCAGTAAATTGGAGTATTTTTTTATTGTTCTGGATTTTTGTGAATAATACATTTAGTTCGTCTAAAATCTCATTCATGGTATTGCTGATTTGTATCAAATATAAGTTAAAATAGCAATATAAAGTATGATACTCTTATTGGTTTCAGATTAAAAAAATATTAAGCAGTTGCAAAACAAACAAATTGTTTAAATATTAATATAAAATCATTTTATTTCCTTACAAGAATACCTTGCTAACTAAAAAAAATACCTTTGAAAAATCCAAGAACACCTGCAATATTGGAAATCATACTGGTATTGCCTACAAGAAAACCTTGCTAACCGAAAAAAATACCTGCGCAATTTCCAAGAATACCTGCACTACTGGAAATTGCGCAGGTATTGGTGGCAAGAATACCTTGCTGACTGGAAAAAATACCTTTGAAATTGTCACCAATACCTGTACTATTTCTAAATAAATGTTAAAATATACGACTCTACAAAATATTTTAAAATAGCCATCGTTATTCAAATGAAAATAATTTTACCACTAAACAAAATTAACATCATGAATCAATCTTATTTGCCAACAAAAGACAGTGAATTATTATCTTGGCTAAACAACTACAAAACAAAAATTACTGTGCATGCAACTGCCTTAGGTATTTCGGCTGCACAACTTACACAAGAAAAAGCATGGTGCGATGCTATGATTGCTGCCATCAATTTAATTGAAACCAAAAAGCAAGAATTAAAAGGTGCTATAACTGCTAAACAAGCAGCAAGACAAACGCAAGTTGGTGCGCTACAGTTAGAAATTGCGCGTCATAAGTTAGTGAATGGTTATACACAAGCTATCGGCGAAGAATTAGGTGTAATTGGCACTCATCTTGATTTTGATCCAGCTACTTACAAAGCAAAAATTACTGTAGAAATATTTGGTGGTTTTGTGCGTATTAAATTTGTAAAAAAAGGTGCCGATGGCATCAATTTATATCACAGAAAAAAAGGCGAAGCTACCTGGATCTTCTTAGCGCGTGATACCAAATCGCCGTATGATGACCATATTATTTTGACAACTGAAAACCAGCCGGAACATTGGGAATATCGTGCCTTTGGTGTTTTAGATGATGTTGAGATTGGCTTGGCAAGCGATATTGTGGAAGTGGTGTTTGGTGGATAGAAAAATGTTTTCTTTTATAAAAAAGATGCTGAAAAAATCAGCATCTTTTTTTATTTCATCCATATCAACTCTTACAGAAAAAGCAATATATTAGTAGCATAATAAAAATAACCATGCCAATACCAGCACAATACCAAACCGTAATTCCATACTTAATCATCAATAATGCTCTTGATTTTTTAGATTTTATGCAAAACTTATTTGGAGCAGAAATAGTAAACAAACAAATGCATGACGAAACAACATTGATGCATGCAGAATTGAAAGTTGGCAATGCAACTATTATGTGTGGTGCTGCCAATGCAGAATGGCAACCTTTAAATTCAAGTTTGTTTATTTATGTAGAAGATGCAGATACATCGTACGCAAAAGCGTTAGAGTTAGGTTGTACTTCTATCATGGATTTATCGAATCAAAATTACGGAAGAACCTGTGGCGTGAAAGACGCTTACGGAAATATTTGGTGGATCACTTCTGTTTAAGATTTAAAGAACCAAGAGTCAAGAACCAAGACTAAAAATCCTTGTTCTTGGCTCTTATTTTTTGGCACAGTGATTGTATTACGATTTTCAATAAAATGATTTCGTATGAAAAAATTATCTACACTCTTATTATTTTCAACTTTCTTGGTAAACTCAATTTTCGCATCAGCAGAGTTTTTTATGAAAATAAATACTAATGGAAACTACACTGTTTCATTAGGCAATCAAACACTTTCAACATCTTCAAACATTTTTAGATTTTTTGATTTAGCAAATGGAAACTATCAATTGCGAGTTACAGAAAATTCGTACAACGGTAGAGTTGTTTACGACAAACCAATTTTTATTAATGATGGATTTCGATTTGTTGCCGAACTCGATGCATTCAATGGTTTAACTATTATTCAGAAATTACCTTTTAAACAACAAACCTGGTACTTAGATAATGTACAAGTCAACCAGCCAACCAATCAGCCAACTTGTGGTACACCAACACCACCTTGTCCAAAACCAAAATATCCGAAACCACCAAGAAATACGTGCAATTACGGCAATGGAAACGGTTGGAATTCGTATCCAAATAGCAATGGAAATTATGGCAACAACAATAATGGCTGGAATAATTCTGGTTGGAATAACAACGGAAATAATTACAATTACAATAATAACAATCTGCTTTCCGATGCTGATTTACAAGTTTTAATTCAAACCATGAAAAACGCATCTTTTGAAGAAAAAATGATTGAAGTTGCTAAAACTGCATTAAAAGATCGTCAGTTAAAAACAACACAAGTACATCTTTTATTAGAAGAAATTACGTTTGAAGCCAACAAGTTAGAATTAGCAAAATTTTGTTACGATAAAACCATTGATAAAAATAACTACTACACATTATACAATGATTTTGCATTTAGTAATTATAGCACACAGTTGGATAAATATATCAATTCAAGATAAAAACAACATTTACTTTAACATTAATTATCGTTTCAATTCGGAACGATATTTTTTTAATTAAACTTTTTAGGTAAATTCAAGTCTAATAACTTAGACTTTTTGAAAATAATTTGTCTGCTTAAAAAACACTTGCGTATGAAAAAATACATCTTGATTTTATCGATTATTTTAAGTGTAAAAGCGCAGGCACAATCGCTTTATTTTCCACCAAAAACAGGAACTACTTGGGACACCATGTCGCCAAACCGATTAGGTTGGTGTCAAAAAAATATAGATTCATTAACTAACTTTTTGCAACGCACCAACACCAAAGGTTTTATTGTTTTAAAAGATGGCAAAATAGTTTTAGAAAAATATTTCGGCACCTTCACGCAAGACTCTATACATTATTGGGCAAGTGCAGGCAAGAGCTTAACCGCAACTATGATTGGTATTGCACAGCAAAAAGGTTTATTAAATATCAATGATTCTGTTTCCAAATATTTAGGCGTTGGCTGGTCATCTGAAACTCGGCAAAAAGAGAAACTCATCACCATAAAAAATCTATTGACTATGACAAGTGGCATGGATGACAATGCACCGTTTCCTTGCACGAACGAAGATTATAGCACTGCATGTTTGCAATATAAAGTTGATGCAGGCACACGTTGGGCCTATCATACAGGCGCGTATAAAAAACTGGAAGAAGTAGTAGCTGCTGCGAGTGGTTTGTCTTATAATGTTGCCACTAATAATTTCATTGAAGCATACACAGGCATGAGTGGTACTTGGATTCCAAGTGGTGTGTATTTTAGTAAAACAAGAGACATGGCTCGATTTGGTTTGCTTACGTTAAACAAAGGAATTTGGCAAAGCGATACTGTTTTGCGCGATACTGCCTACTTTCGCGCGATGACAAATACATCACAAAGTTTTAATTTATCATATGGATATTTGTGGTGGTTAAATGGCAAAGCATCAGCAATGGTACCTGGTTTGCAAACTGTATTTCCATTCAAGTTAATTCCGAATGCACCAAACGATTTATTTTGTGCGTTAGGAAAAAACGATCAGAAAATTTATGTGATACCAAGTACCAAAATGGTGATTGTTCGTGCTGGTGAATCAGGTGATAATGCTTTGGCTATTTCTGCTTACGATACATTGATTTGGAGTTATATCAATAAATTAAACAATGGTTGTAATTTAACTAGCATTAAAGAAAAAAAATCAGAAAACAATAGTTCAATTTTTCCAAATCCAGCCAAAAATTCTTTCTATATAAAAACTGATTTATTGGATAATTTTTCTGTAAGTATATTTAATCTGCAAGGACAAATTTTACAGGAACAAAAAAACATTAACAACAATTTTGAGTTTGACGTTTCAACTTATGATAAAGGAATTTATTTTGTTCGAGTATTTAATGATGAAGGTTTTTCTGAAATTCAGAAACTGATGGTTACACGATAATATAATTTATCTTCTGAGAAAAATTCTTTTTTGTATTTTTCGAAAAAATTAAACAGATGAAAATAGAACAAGTTTTTGAAAACAATAAGCAATGGATTGCGGAAAAACTAGCAATTGATAAAGATTATTTTACCAAATTAGCGAAAGGTCAATCACCTGAATTTTTATATATCGGATGCTCTGATAGTCGAGTTACAGCTGAAGATTTGATGGGTGTTCAACCAGGTGAAGTTTTTATTCATCGCAACATCGCCAACTTAGTAAACAATGTTGATTTAAACGTGATGTCTGTTTTGAATTATGCAGTTCGGCACTTAAAAGTAAAACATATTGTAGTATGTGGTCATTATAATTGTGGTGGTGTTAAAGCAGCCATGCAACCTGCAGATATGGGTATTTTAAATCCGTGGTTGCGCAATATTCGAGATGTGTACAGATTGCATAAAACTGAATTAAATGCTATTCAAGAAGAAGAGAAACGTTATGAACGATTAGTAGAATTAAATGTTCAGGAACAGTGCGTAAACCTTATTAAAACAGCTGCAGTGCAAGAAGCATATAAAGAAAGAGGTTTGCTGGTTCATGGTTGGGTTTTTGATATTCACACTGGAAAATTAATTGATTTGAAAATTAACTTTCAATCCATTTTAGAAAATATCATGGAAATTTATCGATTGGAATAGTTTAATCTAACTTCAAAACTTGCACAGCTTTTATACAAACATCTTGCTCTGATTCTTTTTTGTTTTTACCAAAACCAGTGGCAATTTCTTCGCCATCAATTTTTAATACAACAGTAAAAATTCCTTGAGCATCAGGTGTTGTGTTGTGTGCAAATAATACTGCTTTTTTTCTTGCTTGTGCCCATTCTAACACATAACTTTTATAATCAGAAATAGTGTTGTGAAACGTTTCTGCATGAAAATCATTCATCAATAATTTTCCTACTAAAATTTCACTTTCGTGCATACCATAATCTAAAAAGAATGCACCAATCCATGCTTCAAATGCATTACCAATAATATCTGGCGATTCTGCTAATTGTTTATCAGAAAGTTTGTGACGTAAATATTTTGGAATTCCTATTTCAGTGCCAACTTTATTTAAATTTTTTCTGTTAACTATGGAAGCACGCGCTTTAGTCAGCACACCTTCATCTTTGCCTTCTAACTGATGGTACAAAACTTCAGCAACTACAAAACTAATGACAGCATCGCCTAAAAATTCTAAGCGTTCATTTTTTTCTGTTGATTTTTTTGTGAAAGAAGAATGCGTGAGTGCTTTAATATAGTTTTCTTCCGATTGTGCAGGTTCATATCCAATATAATTATAAATTTCTTCAAACTCATAATTGATATAAAATTGTTTTTTTCGTCTAAATAAATTCTTTAGAAATGACCACATGCACAAAAGTAGCAGTTAAAATTTCAATTAAAAAAGGAAAAAGTAGAATATTGATTTTAGTCAACATATTTTTTAAAAACAAGTGAAGTATTATGACCACCAAAACCAAAATTATTGGATAAAACTGCGTTGATATTTTTTTCTTGCTTTTGGTGAAACGTAAAATTTATCTTTTTGTCAAAATCAGCATCATCTGTAAAATGGTTAATTGTTGGCGGAACCACATTTTGTTGTAACGCTAACACCGAAACAATCGCCTCCACAATTCCGGCAGCACCTAATAAATGACCAGTCATAGATTTGGTGGCGCTGATATTTAAATCATACACCTGTTCGGCAAAAACATTTTGGATAGCATTAATTTCTGCAACATCACCTAATGGCGTTGATGTGCCATGCACATTTATATAATCAATTTCTGTTGGTTTTAAGTTTGCATCTTCCAAAGCATCTTGCATCACATCAATAATACTTTCACCAGTAGGATTTGGTGCCGTAATATGATACGCATCAGCATTCATGGCACCACCAGCAATTTCTGCATAAATTTTTGCTCCACGTTTTTTCGCATGTTCCAAACTTTCCACTATCATACAACCAGCACCTTCAGCCATCACAAAACCATCTCTGTCTTTATCAAAAGGTCGCGATGCAGTTTGCGGATCATCATTTCTTTCAGATAATGCTTTCATCGCACCAAACGCACCAATACCTAATTGCGTAATAGCAGCTTCTGCACCACCAACCACAAAAGCATCTGCTTTTCCCAATCGTATGTAATTCATCGCATCAATCAGCGCATTTGATGATGATGCACACGCAGCAACCACTGAAAAATTCATTCCTTTAAAACCATATTTGATGGAAATATTTCCAGACATTAAATTGATCAATGTTCTTGGAATAAAAAATGGACTGATATATCTCGGATTTTTTCCGTTTTGATAATATTGAAATGCTTCTTCTTCAAACGTATTTAAACCACCAAAACCAGAAGTAAACAATACACCAATTTTCTTTTTATTCAAATCTGCAAACTCTAATAATTGCGAATCTTTGATGGCTTCGTCAGCTGCAACATGCGCAAACTGCGAAAACAGATCGAGTTTTTTTAATTCTTTTTTATCGAAGAAATCTAAAGCATTAAAATTTTTTACTTCGCAAGCGAATTTAGTTCTGAAAAGTGAAGTATCGAATGAAGTAATGTTTGCGCAACCGCTTTTTCCATCTATTAATTGATTCCAAAAATCAGCAACAGAATTTCCAATTGGTGTAATGGCACCTAAGCCAGTAATAACAACGCGCTGCAATGACATAAATTCAGATTAATTACTGAAAAATAAACGCTGCAAATTAGTAAAAATTTGTGTAATAAGAAGTTGGATAAAAACTAAACGATTAAACGTTGGCTTCTAAATAAGCGATTGCTTCACCAACAGATTTAATTTTGTCGGCTTGCTCATCTGGAATAATGATATTGAATTCTTTCTCAAATTCCATAATCAACTCTACCGTTTCTAAAGAATCGGCTTTTAAATCCGTTTCAAATTTTGCCTCAGGTGTTACTTCTGATTCTTCTACTGTTAATTTCTCAACAATAATTTTTTTAACGCGCTCTGCAATAGTTGACATGGTCAATGATTTATAAAATTGAATCGCAAAATTAGCGTAATTTTCGGAAATCCATACTAATCTGTGTTAAATTTTTAAAGTTTACAATCTATTGATTATGTGCCTATTATTTTTACTTATTCAATAATGTTGATAATATGAAAAAATAGTGTTCATTTTCGCTTGTAATTTTAGCCAAATTATGGCTAAAAAACAATATATCGACGTAAGTTTTGATTTCTCTATTTGGGGAATTAATTCCAATATGGAAGATTATCGCTTGTGCCTACATTTAAATAATTATTTAAATTGGCAATTAAAACGCGTACATGATATTGAATTTTATAGCTCTAAAATTAAAGAATTCAAACATTTCAATGCATACAAACATCAGAATGAAATCGATTTTTATTCTATTGAATTAATACAAAATAAAAATGCTGGAAATATTTTAATTCCAGAATTAAAAAACATGGATTTCTTGTTCTTGTTGCATGGTGAAGATGATTATTTTGATAAAGAAGAATTTACTCAACTTTTATCTAGAATACCTGCAGTACAATCTTGCATTTCCATTGATGTAAATTCATTGAAATCAAAACATAATTTATTAATCAGACATTTTAATGAACACAGCAAAAAGAAAAACCAAAATAGTAGCTACCATTGGGCCAGCTAGCAACAGCTACGAAAAACTGGTAGAACTCTACGAAAGTGGTGTCAATGTATTTCGTATAAATTTTTCTCACGGCAGACACGAAGACCATTTAAAAGTAATTGAGCACATTTGCCTTTTAAATGAAAAACACAATGCACATGTAAGTATTTTGGCTGATTTACAAGGTCCGAAATTGCGAACAGGTTTAATGCAAAACAACGCCGTTGAGCTAGTTGAAGGTGCTTTTATAAAAGTTACCAGCGAAGATGTGATTGGCACTAAAGAAATTATATCTGTTACTTACAACAATTTAACCGACCTTAAAATTGATGAATTTATTTTAATCGATGATGGCAAATTAGAATTACAAGTAGCAGAAGTTTTGAACGAAAACACACTTTCGTGTAAAATAATTTCTGGTGGAATTTTATCATCCAAGAAAGGATTTAATTTACCAAATACAAAAATATCTATACCAAGTTTGACGGAAAAAGACTTGCGCGATTTTGAATTTATTGTCACACAACCTGTTAATTGGATTGCTTTGTCTTTTGTGCGTACTGCCAAAGATATTTTAGATTTAAAACAACTGATTTTAGATAAAAATTCATCTTTAAAAGTTGTGGCGAAAATTGAAAAACCAGAAGCTGTTGCCAATATGGACAGCATTATAGAAGTTACTGATGCTGTTATGATTGCGCGTGGCGATTTAGGTGTTGAAGTTGCCATGGAAGAAATGCCTCTGATTCAAAAAAACTTTATAAAAAAATGCATCGAAGCATCTAAACCAGTGATTATTGCTACACAAGTAATGGAATCAATGATTGATATGCCACGACCAACGCGTGCCGAAATTACCGATGTTGCCAATGGCGTTTTAGACGGTGCTGATGCTATTATGCTGAGTGGTGAAACTTCGGTTGGCAAAAATCCAGCGAAAGTGGTGCAAACTATAGATAGAATAATCAGACGCACAGAACAGGAAGATGAAATTTACCATAAACATTTATTGCCGAATAAAAATTCAAAAACATTTTTATCAGATGCTATTTGTTTTAATGCCTGCACCATTGCATCTGAAGTAAACGCAAAAGCGATAAACGGAATGACTTATTCAGGTTACACTGCGTTTATGTTGGCAAGCAACCGACCAAAAGCTGATATACATATTTTTACCAGTAACAAAAATTTAATGAAAACACTCGGTTTAGTTTGGGGCGTCGATGTGTTTTTCTATGATAAATTTGTAAGCACAGATGAATCTATTGACGATATTATACAAATACTAAAAAATGCAAATGTGGTAGAAACGAATGACATCGTTGTAAGCACCGCAAGTATGCCAATTACTGGTAGAGGTCGAACAAATATGGTGAAGATTAGTCAGATTAAATGATATTTTAATTGAAATAGAATCAGCATGCATAAACGTACATTATTTCTAATTATCGTTTCTTTCCTTTTTATCTTCCAAATCAGTTTTGCACAAACCGATAATTCAATAGCGACACAAAAATTTTCTGTGGATGCGTTGAAAAAAGATTTTCAAACCTGGCGAAATACCTTAGAAAAAACGCACGCTAATTTATATTTATATACTTCAAAAGAACGCTTAGATATTGTACTGGACAGCATGTATCAAAATATCACGCAGCCAATGACTGCGCTAGAATTTTATGCATACATCACGCCGTTAGTAGCTATTATAAAAGATGGACATAATTATGTTCATCCGAGTGATGCGCTTATGGAATATTATAACAAGCATGAATTATTTTTTCCTTTTCATGTTACTTATCTCGATATGAAATTGCTGATCGATATGAATTTATCAGCTGATTCAACTATCGCTGCTGGTTCAGAAATTTCAAGCATAAATGGTGTTTCATCCGAAAAAATATGGAACGAATTAATAAGACGACAACCAAGAGATGGCAATAATGAAACCTATCCAACATGGATACTGAACAATTGGTTTCGCGAATATTATAGTTATGTTTTTGGTCATCCAACAATCTTCGATCTGGAAATTAAAACATCACAAAATAATAGTTACAAAGTAAATGTAGCTGCGCGCAACAAAGACACTATTTACTCAATAAGAAAAACGAAATATCCTGAAAGAACATTTGCGAATGATTATGAAAAGCCAATAGAATGGAAACAACTAAGCACAAACAAAACTGCCATCTTAGCCATAAAAACATTTAGTGGTAAAGTCAAGAAAAAATATCATCAGCCATTTAAGAAGACACTGAAACAAGCATTCAATGAATTTAAAAACAATCAAACAGAAAATATAATTCTTGATTTGCGCGACAATCAAGGTGGCAGCCAGATGTATGGAATCGCGCTGGTTTCCTATTTTCTAGATCAACCTTTTCAGTTCTCTAATGAAATTTATGGTGTAAAGAAAGGTCTGGCATCGGATGAAAAAGATAGGTTAAAACAAAAAAGTTCGCATCTTACCAAATTGCATAAACCAAACAAGCAGCACTTTTCAGGTAATGTGTATGTATTAATCAATGGCGGAAGTTTTTCAGCCAGTGCAATGGTGAGTACTTGTTTACAAGTCAATAAAAGAGTCGTTTTTATTGGTGAAGAAACCGGTGGCAACAGCACGGTTTTAACCGGAACATTTACGGCTAAAACAAAAACGACGTTGCCGAACACACAAATAATTTGCGACAAACCGGATTATAAAATCATCTACAAAGATATTATGCTAAACGATGGACACGGTGTTTATCCTGAATATACGGTGCAGCCAACTATTCAGGATATTATCGACAACAAAGATGTTGCACTGAATTATGCATTGGAATTGATTCGTAATAAATAATGAATAACTGAAATTCATTTAGAAATTATAGAAAATAGCTGAGAACAGAACATAATCTACTCAGTTAGACAGCAATTTACCTTATACATCTTCTTTTTTGTGTTAGATATGCAAGATTATTGCTCAGAAATAGTGTTTGGAAACCAAGAAACAAGCAATTTTATTAAATTAATTAGCAATTTTTATTAAAAAGTGATGAAAACCTACTGAAAAAACAATAAAACATACCGAAAAGAAGTAAAACATCATCAATAAGTGAGAAAATTGCATAGAATAATGGTTAAAACATACTTGAAAGTGGTAAAACTTTATTAGAAAGTAGATAATTGGTATTTAAAAATCAATAAATTTTGAACTTTACTCTTATTCTAATTAGAGTTACTCTTATTCTAATCAACTTTATTATCATTCTAATTGCATTTATTCCTATTCTAATTGTAGCTGCTCTTATTCTAATTAAAGCTGCTCTTATTCTAATAGAAGTTGCATTCATTCTAATATAAGTTAATAACGTTCTAATTAGAGTTAATCACGTTCTAATTAGAGTTACTTTCATTCTAATTAACTTTACTCTTATTCTAAAAGAAACATTTTTTTTCTTGGTTTAATTTTTAGGTAAAAAATCATCCAAACGAAGTGATCTGAGTGCTTAGTTGGCGCTTAATAGAGATTTTTGGTGGAATTTGATTTGAATTCTAGAAGATTAGTTCAGCTTCTGTCTATGCACTTCATACAACGCCATTGCAGTAGCAACCGAAACGTTATAGGATTCAAGCTCGGTGTTCATTGGCAACTTCACCAACTCATCTACCA
>CALLKF010000198.1 GCA_938008535.1 uncultured Saprospirales bacterium
TTTCGTTAAAATGCTTCAACGCTTGTTCGTATTTTTCTGATTTATTGATTAAGGTATTATAGCTTGTAACATCTAGTTCTATATTCGTTGCTTTCATTTCAGCAAAATGCAATAATGCTTGCTCGTAGTTCTCTGATTTATTGATTATAGTATTATAGCTGATAACATTGGGTTCTATGTTCGTTGCTTTCATCTCTGTTAAATGCAATAATGCTTGCTCGTAGTTCTCTGATTTATTGATTATAGTAGAATAGCTTCTAACATTGGGTTCTATATTCGTTGCTTTCATCTCATTAAAATGCAATAACGCTTGCTCGTAGTTCTCTGATTTATTGATTATAGTATTATAGGTGGTAATATCGGGTTCTATCTTCGTTGCCCTTATCTCATTAAAATGCAATAAAGCTTGCTCGTAGATCTCTGATTTATTGATTATTGTATTATAGGTGGTAATATCGGGTTCTATCTTCGTTGCCTTTATCTCATTAAAATGCCTTAACGCTTGCTCGTATTCATTGGATTTATTGATTAATGTATTATAACTGGTAACATCGGGTTCATTGATCGATGCTTTCATCTCTGTAAAATGCAATAACGCTTGCTCGTAGTTCTCTGATTTATTGATTAGAATATTGTAAGAATAAATATCAGGGTGACTTATTTTCTTAAATACATTAATTGCATCATTATAATTGGAAGCTTGTAATAGTTTTAAATTTGCGTTTCGTCCACTATATTTTTCAAGAGCGATCTCTACTTCTTCAATTTCTTTTATTTGCTCATGGGCCTGTTTACCCGTAAGATCTGTTTGTTGAGACTTAATTTTTTCATCTTGTAATTTTTTCTGAATGTTAGCTAAAGAAATTTCTACATCGTTACTTAACTGGATTGCATCATTTTCAATCTTTTGAATTAATTTTTCTTTGGTAATTTCTATTTTATCTGCTATAACAGTTAAAAGAGCATCAAATCCTAACGTACGAATAAATGAGCCATTATGTTGTACAACACAATTTTGTACCTTAGGATTAGGTATTTCATCTTCATAGGTCATCCAGTACAAACCATATTTAAAATAACCTTTTGGAAAATCTGATAATATATCAATTAAACTTTTATCATTACCTCCATAACCAATAACAATTGGTATATATTGTTTTAAAACGTCATTTAAAGGTTGTTTCCATGCCATTTTTAATTTTTGAATTTCTTCTTTTATACTCGCAGGTTTAAAATAAGCATCATGATGCATTTTAATTATTGTAGGCACATCAATTTGCTGATTAATATGTATTGATAAGTTTTCCTGGTTTATTATTCTGGGATATGTATTAGAAAACCTTGAAACAGATAATTCTAAAAGGTTATCAAAATTAGTACTTATAACTAAATATTCAGGATGTTGAATTAATAATTGTGATAACATTATATAGCCAATACTTGGTTTTTTATTTGATGTTAAAGCAATGATTTCATCAATACCTTCTTGTTCAGAATTTTTAAACCTTGCAGAATAAATATCAGAATAAAATTCTGCGATATTATTAAACTTAAGTCCTTTAATACTATGTAATGATTCATTATTTACAAACTCTTCATAATTACAATTATAATCTATATCCTTTCTTTTTGAATACAATTCTTTAAGCCATTTTTTAGCTAATTGTTCTCCATTGGGAATTCCTGATTCTAATGAAGCACCAGAACCAATTATAAAACAAAATTTATTATTGTTGCGTGAGTTTTTTAACGCAAAGTCATCTATAAAATAGTCTCTATTTAAGAAATTAGTCAAAGTAAAATATTAATCTAATCACAAAATAAGCATAATATTTTTGCACACATATAAAATATTGATTTAATGCATTAGATATCATCTATTTATTACAATAAATCATCTTTCCATCCCACAAAGAACATCTCATTCTCACCAATTCTTATTTACTTTTTGTCAAAAATAAACTCATAATTATCAAAAACGAACTCATGTTTGGCAAATATGAGTTCATAATTACTAATTATAAGTTCGTTTTTAGTGATTTTGAATTGATAATTTATAGTTATGAATTATAAAATGTGTGTTGTAAATTAAAAATCAACAGGAATAAATTAAAAACTAGCAATTTTAAATTCATTATTCATAATTATTAATTGCTATTCAACAAAAACAAATTCATTTATGAGCACAATAAATTGTAAATTGCTGCGTTTAAAGTGGTATTAGACATATCTGATTTTATTTTTATGGCAAGGAAAAAGGTTTATCTTAAATTAAGTAATGCTTCTACCGATAAGGTGTTGGCAACGGCTGGTGGTATTCTTAACATGCTTACGGATAATCCTGATTTTCCGGCTCCATCACCACCTTTAGCCGATATTCAACAGGAGATTGACAACGTCCATAAAACAATTGTGCTAGCAAAGGCAGCACTAGGCACCTACAAGGAAAAACTGGAAGAAATAAAACAACAAAAGGATCATTTGCTCGATCAATTGCATGTATTGGGTAATTATGTAGGCACCATAGCAAACGGTGATGATGCTATGATACTTGGCGCAGGTTTTGAAACGAAGAAAAAAGGTGTAAAAAAAGGAAAGCTGCCTGCACCTTTGAATCTGCAAGCAAAAGAAGGATTAAACTCCGGACAACTGCTTGCTAAGTGGCAACGGGTAATCGGTGCTCAAAGCTATATCGTTGAAATAAATGAAAATATTAATGACAAAAATTCGTGGCACTATTTCGCATCATCTACGAAAACAAATTTCACGCTAAACAAGTTAAAAAGCGGCACCGTGTACTTTATACGCGTGGCAGCACTGAATGCCGCTGGGCAAGGTGCTTACAGCGATATTTCGATGCGTATGGTGATTTAAGTTATTAATTTTTTCAAAGTTTAGAACTTTGGAAAATATCTTCGTTTTTTTAAAGAGTATATTTACATTTACTATGATGGAGAAAATAAGTAATTTGACATATCAGATGGTTGCTTTCACAGAAGTTCCTCATTTCAATACGGATAAATGCATTGATTGGTCAATTGAAATGCTTCTGCTTGGATATGAATCTCCTTCTCTATTAACATTGGCTGGCTTAGATAAACCAACAAATTTTTTTGAAACTGTTGACTATCTAAAGTCAGCTCTTGAAGAATTGCATTTAAAAATTAAGACAGGCGAAGAAGGTGTTCTTAGTTACGCGAGTTATTATATTGAACAAATAGCAAAAGGAATAAATATAAAACATAATCTTGCTTTTGTTTATAGTTATGCCTCATCCAAAGATTATGAAAAAAGTATTTACGACTTTTATTTGCTTTATTGGGCATGGGATGATTTAGATTATGGAAATGCATTTCAACACTATTGGCAGGACGTAACAAAAGAAAATATTGAAAGCACTGTAATATTGGTTGCTGATAAATGGATCAAAGAAAACAAGAAGCATTATGCATTAACGATTCCTTCGCCTTGAGTCATTATCACTGTTGCTCAATCATTATTAAAAGAGTTATTGTGAAAAAGAACTGATATCGAAATAATAATTGGTAATTACTGTTTCGATTCTTGCTATATCGACATATTGAATAACTCTGTTCCACTCAAATAAATTTACAAAAAAAGGGAAGCAATACATGCTTCCCTTTTATAACCTTCATGGTTTATAATTTAATCTACAAACAACTCGCCTTTGTCGGCTTTGTCTTGTAGTAATTTTGGAACAGAGAAACGCTCGCCATATTTCGCTTCTAATTGTTTAGAACGCTCAATTAATTTATTTAATCCGTAACCATTGATGAACTGTAGTGTTCCGCCGTTGAACGGTGAAAAACCCCAGCCGAATATAGAACCGATGTTTGCATCTGCTACTGAACGCAATACACCTTCTTCTACACAACGTACGGTATCTAACGCTTGTACAATTAGCATTCGATCAATCATTTCCTGTTGATCTAATGGTGTTGTTTGCGGAAACATCGTTGTTAATTCTGACCATAAATATTTTGTTCCACCAACAGGATATTCATAGAAACCTGCACCTGCTGCTTTGCCCGGACGATTCACTGCTAATAGCTTTTCGCATACAGCAAAACCCGGATGATGCGGAACTGTTTTACCTTCTGCTGCCAGATCTTTTTCTGTTTGTTTGCGAATATGATCCATCAGCTTCATGCTCACTTCATCCGTCAATGCAAGCGGTCCGACAGGCATACCTGCTTTCATACCAGCATTTTCAATTGATTTTGGATGTTGTCCTTCGCCTAACATCGCGATGCCTTCCATTACATAGGTTGAGAATACGCGTGATGTATAGAAACCACGTGAGTCGTTTACTACTATTGGTGTTTTTTTGATTTGCAACACATAATCAAATGCTTTTGCTAAAGTGGCATCATCTGTTTCTGCGCCGCAGATAATTTCTACCAATGGCATTTTATCTACAGGCGAAAAGAAATGCAAACCGATGAATTGTTTTGGTCGCGCAGATGCTTGTGCTAAGCCTGTAATTGGTAAGGTTGATGTGTTAGATGCGAATGTGCCTTCTGCTAACATCACGCTTTCTACTTCCTGTGTTACTTTTGCTTTCAGTGCTCTGTCTTCAAATACGGCTTCGATAATTAAATCGCAGCCAACCATATCTGCAGCGCTATCGGTTGCTTTTATTTTAGACAACACTTCTTCCATTTTTTCTTTCGTCATCTTTCCTTTGGAAACACGTTTTTTCAGCAAACCTTCAGAGTATGCTTTTCCTTTTTCCGCTGCTTCTACACTTACATCTTTCAACACCACTTCCATTCCAGAGATTGCTGAAACGTAAGCTATGCCTGCACCCATCATGCCTGCACCTAATACACCAACTTTTTTTGTAACATATTTTTCAAAACCTTTCGGACGAGAACCGCCTGCGTTAATTGCATTTAAGTTATACCAAAATGCGCTGATCATATTTTTAGAAACTTGTCCAGTTGCTAAAGAAGTAAAGTAACGCGATTCAATTCTGCAAGCCGTATCAAAATCTACTACGCTTCCTTCTACTGCTGTATTGATAATTGCTTCTACTGCAGGATAATTGCCATGTGTTTTTTTCTTAGTCATTGCCGGCACGATCGGAATCATGCTTGCTACTTTTGGATTGCGTGCATCGCCGCCGGGAAACTTGAATGCTTTATCGTCCCACGGATTGATCGCTTTTGGATTTGCTTTGATCCATGCTTTTGCTTTGGCAATCATGTCTTCCGGTGTTTCTGCCAATTCATTCACAATACCTGCTGAAACCGCTTCTTTTGCTTTTAATTTTTTACCTTCTGTTAAGTATGGTAATGCAGGCTGCAATCCTATCATTCTTGTCAAGCGAATAATGCCTCCACCACCAGGCAATAAACCAAGACCAACTTCCGGCAAACCGAATACTGCTTTCGGATTGTTTAACGCTACGCGATAATGACATGCTAATGCAATTTCTAAACCACCACCTAATGCTGCGCCGTTCAATGCTGCTACTACAGGTTTTCCTAAGGTTTCGATGCGACGTAATTGTTTTTTCAGACCTTCACACATATCGAATATTTCCTGCGGATTGGTTTGTTTATATAAGTTGTCGATATCTGCACCTGCAAAGAAAGTTGATTTTGCAGACGTTAATACCACACCGGCAATTTCTGCTTTTTCTTTTTCTAAGCGGTCTAATGTTTCGAGCCACAGCTTACCGAAATCTTCATTAATTACATTGGCGCTTCTGCCTTGCATATCCATTGTTATGGTTACAATGTTGTCGTTGTCTTTTGAATAGTTGAACATATTTTAGTGTTTTATTTTTTGATTTTAATGATGTATTGAGAAACCGATTGGTAAAGTGTAATATACCTTGACAGGTTTACCTTTCTGTGTACCTGGATTCCATTTAGGCATTTTCAAAACGATTCTAATTGCTTCTTTTTCACATTCTATCACGCCGGTACTATTATTTAAAACAACCGGATCTTTTACGCTTCCATCTATATCAATGTAAAATTTTACAATTACTTTTCCAACAACTTTATTAGTAGTTTTTGTAACGTTATCTGCATTGATATTATCTTTCATAAATCCCATTAATGCAACAACACCACCAGGAAAACTTGGCATCACTTCTTTATCTTGAGAATTATAATTTCCTTTCTGCTCTGAAACAATATTAACAGGACAATTAATTACAATTCCAACGGAATCATAGCAAGTTGATAAGCCAAGGGTATCTCTTACATAAATATCCATTCGCTTTAACTTACCAGTTTCGTAAAAGATATAGCTGCGGCCACTTTTTACATTGTCTTTATACGTTGTCTTCGTTTCCAGGAAATTCTTTTCTTTATTATACGCTATCCATGCACCTTCCATTTTATTGTCTTTGAATGTGCCTTTGATGTTTGTGTTGCCATTGTAAAAAAAACTTTCATATTCACCATCTCTAATTTCAGGTTTAAGAGAACTATAGTGTGCTTTAGATACCATTACACCATTCATGTAAAAAGTAACAACTTCTATTGGATTTACTTTGTTGTCTATTACTTTGAAATAAATAGCCTTTTCTTTTTGGGTTGCAAAAGTATCATCCACATTCTTTAAATAGATAGTGTCTTGAGCATAAGATTTTGCTAAAAGAAATAATAATAGTAGAATTGAAAATGTTTGTTTCATTTTTTTACCAGTCACTTTCAAATTCTATACCAATTCCACGATTGTTGCAATTCCCATTCCACCGCCAACACATAATGTTGCTAAGCCAGTAGATTTTCCTGTACGTTCCAGTTCATCTACTAAAGTTCCTAAAATCATAGCACCTGTTGCGCCCAGCGGATGTCCTAATGCGATGGCACCGCCATTTACATTTAATTTTTCATCAGGCACATTTAAATCTCTTTGTAAGCGCAATACTGCAGATGCAAATGCTTCATTCATTTCCACCAAATCAATATCACCGATATTCATGCCTGCTTTTTTCAATGCTAAATGCGATGCTGGTCCAGGGCCTGTCAACATAATAGTTGGTTCTGTAGAAGTAACTGCTACCGAACGAATAATGGCGCGTGGTTTTAATCCTAGCTTCTCGCCTATTTCTTTAGAGCCAATTAATACTAAGCTTGCACCATCTACAATACCTGATGAATTGCCTGGTGTGTGTATGTGGTTTATTTTTTCTAAGGTGGTATATTTTTGTAAAGCTACTGCGTCAAAACCCATTTCACCCATCATTTGGAAAGATGGATTTAAAGATAACAAACCTTCTAACGTTGTATCTGGTCTGTTGAATTCGTCTTCTTCCAAAACAATTAATCCATTAATATCTAACACAGGAACAATTGATTTTTTGAAACGACCTTCTGCTTTTGCAATGCCTGCTAATTTTTGTGAACGCAATGCATAATTGTCGCAATCTTCTCTTGAAAATCCTTCTAAGGTTGCAATTAAATCTGCACTGATTCCTTGTGGAATAAAGTTGGTATGTGCATTCACTTTCATATCCAACACCCAAGCACCACCATCGTAACCCATTGGCACGCGGCTCATTGATTCTACACCACCAGCGATGATTAAATCTTGCCAGCCAGAACGAACTTTCATCGCTGCTAAGTTTACGGCTTCTAAACCAGAAGCGCAAAAACGATTTAACTGAAAACCAGGAACACTATCTGCATAGTCAGCCATCATCACTGCTGTTTTTGCAATGTTGCCACCTTGGTCGCCAATTGGTGTAACGCAACCAACAATTACATCTTCTACTAAAGCAGTATCGAAGTTGTTTCGTTGTTGTAATGCACGCAATGTTTGTGCAAGTAAGTCAGTTGGTGATACTTCATTTAAAGCACCATTTTTTTTGCCTTTTCCGCGTGGTGTTCGCACGCAATCGTAGATATAAGCTTCTGCCATTTTTAATTATGATTTAAGATTTATGAATTCAGATTTATTTTTTTGCTTTGTTCAGCATGATACAAGACAAACCAAACGAGCGTTTGGTAAAATTAATAAATTATTTTTGAAATTCTATGCATGCATTGGAATTTATCTTTTGTTTAAAATCAAAAAATAGCAGACATACCATATCTGCTATTCCTTATTAGAAAATAAATAACATACTAAACTACTGCACTATTATTTTACCGGTGGCAATCTCTGTTGTATCGTTTTTAATCCTGAATAAATAAAATCCTTTTGCCAGATCGCTGCCATTGATCTCGTATTGATTGTTGTCCGACGATTGTTGCAGTATTTCTTTTCCTGTGATATCAATTAATATCAAACTTGTCTGTTGCAGTTCCATGTTTTGCAGTTCTATAGTTGTTTTATCTCTAAATGGATTTGGATAAATTTTTACATCTGCTTTTGAATACGTTGGATTAATTGTTTTGCTGATAATGCGTACATATACGTCACCAATTGTATGCATGGTTTTATTGGTAAAGATTGGTGCGTTGTAATCGAAATAAATTTCTGCCTGATTATATATTTTGGTGCCATTCGGATTGTTTTGTTTTTGCTGAATTCTGAATTTTACAAAACCATGCGACAACTTTTCGTTTTTATTACTGTCAACTAATTTGATACTGTCAAAAATAAATTTAATGGTGTTGCTATCGGTTCGCATGTAAATATAGCGATGCGAACTCGCGCCTGGTTCAATGGTATTGATGTCTAAGTATTTTGAGATCGTATCCACAATCACCACTTTAAAGGCTGTGTCATTTCCGGTGTTTTGGAATCGTATCATATAATCTAATGCAGTATTTTTTTCGATGTTGTGATTAGCAGAAACTCCAATTGGATAGCCAGTTTTATCGTTTGGATCAAATGAGCCGCGGTTTTGCTGGCAGTCTACACTGCGATACGGCTCGCCATCAAATTCAGGATATTGCGTAATAAAACCAGTATGAAATTGTCCGTTTACTGGATTGCAACCTTCTATAAATGCGCTTGCAAATTTATCACCAATGGCAGCTGGAAACGCATCATCTTGTTCGGCAATAATACCATAGGTTCTGCCACTATCTGTTGCTATAGTAACTATTTTTTGTTGTCCATTATTCAACTGATAATTACCATTTAAACGATTCAAATTATCTTCGATAACGATATAGCGTTTTGGGTTTTGCATGTTGCCACCACTGTTTCGCAATTTAAATTCAATGGAATCGTGTTTGCATTGCGCCGATGCGGAAATTACAGGACCAGTATAATTGGCAGCTGCACAAACCGTGTCCGGATAGATATGCGCTTCCACACAATGTGTTTGTCCAACAATGGTTGAATCGCAGCGAACCGTGACATCAATCGTAAATCTTCCAGACGATAAATAATCGACATTACCGATATTGAAACGCAATACATTATTGCCCAAATTAGTGTAGGCAAGTGATGCAGAATTGACAGTTAAAAACCTGTCTAACGCAACATCAATATACGTATTTGGCGATGCGATGGTGCCGTTGTTTTTGTAATTAACTGTATAGATATTAGAAACACAGCGACGAAGCATTGGCGTAGAAATATCTACATACATGCTTGGACAAAGTATAGTTGGTTTTAAGTTGAGATTGATGGTATCAATCGTAAAACTATCTAAATACGCGTACGAAGTTTGCACCGCACAATTGCCTTGAGCAAATAATGGATAGTTGATGTTTGGTTGTGCGGTTATAATAATTTGACCTGTGTCTGCAATCCCTATTTCATAATTTCCAAAATTATCAGAAGAAGTGAAATTAGTCGAGTGATTATTTTGTGCAGTAACTGTTATTTGAGGAATATTTTTATCTGTGGGATTTTTTATACAATTGTTATTTTGATCTGCAAATATATTGCCTGTTATTACAAAAGGAGTATAATGACCAAGAGAATCAAATCTAATAATCCCGTGAGTAGATAAATTGGTAACTTTGTTTGTATAATCTACTCTTAAATATAGATACCCATATTTATCTCTAAAATTCCTTATTCTATCTTGTGAATTGACATAGTAATTAGTAAATTGAGGAAGAGTAATCTTCTTTTGAGATATTATTGAACTATCAGTAAAACTAAATTTTGTCATTATAAATTCGTCAGTAGTATCTTTGTCAATTACGGATAAGACAGAAGCGTTGTTGTCTTTGATTGATACAATGTGGTTAGTAATATAGTTGTAGTTTATGTTTCCATAAATATTGAACCTGTAATTTTTAATTACATTTAATGATTGGTCTAATTCTTTGATCTGGCAATCTTGCAAAGGATTTTGTGCAATAAATAAGTTTCCTTTTTCAATTACATCAGTTAACATGCCATCAGAAAGTGTATATGATTTAATCAGTGTTAGTGAGCTATCAAATTTAGATAGTGTGCAACAACCTTTAAAAATAAATCCATTGTCTAAAGTTTGATATAAATCGGGGAAAGATTCATTAGCAGTAGTGGTGTCAATTTTACTATACAAGAAATTTAAATTAAAATCAAATGCTGATTGATATATCAACATCGCTGAAGTAGAACTTGCGAATGAAGCAAAATGAGAATAATAAATTTTATTACCAGTTATTGTAATCTTATCAATATCTCTTGCATAATAGTCTGCTAAATTGGATACATTATCATCATAAAGTTTGAGTTGTAGTTGCCTGGTAGATTTATTTAACTTACATAAGTACCTGCCTGTATTTGACCAGTGAGTAAAATAAATATTCACACTGTCATCTGCAAATGTTGTAAAGCCACGACCTTTTGAACTTTGATTTCTGCTTAAGCTATCCGGCAATACATAATAAAATACATTATTGCCATACTTGTCTAATTTAACAATAGCTGATATTAGTGAGTCCGGTGAGTTAGGGTATTGATTCATGTTACAAGAAATAACACCGTCATCTTTAGTAGGAAAAAGTAAAGAAAAATTACCTGGTTTCACATCAGGAAAAACATTCAAGATTCTTTCCCAACCCTGACTAAAAATGAAATGCGAATTAATTGATAAAATTAATCCAACAATAAATTTTAAATTGTGTATCATTATATTTTTCATGCTTTTAATCTAGCTTTTTAAAATTAATATTCCTTCCTCAATGTTGTTCATAATTCAAATTTGGTTATTAATTTCAGTTATTACAAATCTATTTTTTACGTAAAATCGGATTTTTGATGTATATTTATAGTAGTAAGTAATAAGTATTAAGTAATAAGATGATTTTACATTAACTTTATTTATTACAACAAATTGCTACTAATCAATGTCAGATCTTTTATGTTTGAAAGTAAATTAATCGAAGTCCTGTTGTCGTTTTCAACGACGGAAATACAATATTTTAATAAATGGTATCGCTCGCCTATTGCCAACCAGCATGATAAAGTAACGCTGTTGTTTGATTTCATTTATTCTAAAAGAAATATTACACCTGTTTCCGTACGAAAGGAAAAAGCATTTGCTGCTGTTTTTCCAAACACGGCATTTAATGCACAGGACCTGCGCCATGTGATGAGTTATGCGCTGCATGTTGTAGAAGATTTTTTAGCCTATCAATCTTTTTTACAGCAACGCAATGCTGCTTCTTTACATTTATTATCGAATTACCAGAAAAGAAATTTGCCTGCACACAGCAAAACCATTATAGATGCTCTTGCAAAACAAAAGGCAAGCTTTGTTGACAGTACTTATTACCTGGATCAGTTTGAACTGGAAAAGATAAAATACGAAATTGCTTCCAACAACAAGCGCATCACCATGCTCAATTTACAAGAAGTGGTAGATTCTTTGCATTATTTTACTATCAGTGAGACCTTGCGCTGGGCCTGCATTGCCTTGTCGCACCAGCAGATCAGCGATACGGCGTATGATATGCATGCGCTGCCAGCTTACCTTGAACTGATAGAACAAAACAGGTACGATTCCATTCCAACTATTCAAATTTACTATCCTGTTTACAAGATGATGACGACACAGGAAGAAATTTATTTTTACCAATTAAAAAAACAACTGTTACTGCACGAAAAGCATTTTACATCCAAAGAACTGAAAGATATTTATCTGCTCAGCATTAATTTCTGCATTAAAATGAGCAATAAAGGAAAGCAGCAGTATATACAAGAATTGTTTGACCTCTATTTACATGCTATAGAAAAAAAGTACCTGATCGAAAACAATGAGCTCAGCCGTTTCTCTTTTTCTAACATTGTGACCAATGGTATTAAACTAAAAGAATACGCCAAAACCATAGCGTTTATTGACACTTACCAGGATTACATACATCCTGATTACCGCGAAAATACAGTTGCCTTTAATTTATCGAAAGTGTGGTCTGCACAAAAGCAATATAAAAAAGCCATGCCGACGTTACTGCAAACTGAATTTAAAGATGTAATCTGGCATTTGAATGCTAAGCACCTGTTATTTAAAATGCTGTATGAAACCAATGAGATAGAGTTATTGCAATCGCAGTTAAGTGCTTTAAAGAATTACATTAAACGCCAAAAGAATATAGGGTATCACGCCGCTTTTTTTAATGCGATCATTGAACAGTTTCTGCAACTCATTGCTATACAGCAAGCGAAGAAACAAGAACAGAAATCGTTAAAAATAAATTTCTTATCAAACCCTGACCTGAAAGATAAAGAGTGGTTTGCAGAGATATTAAAACAGTAATGTTATTATTTATACGTCCATAGTTTTTTGTGTTCGCCGTCGAAGTGCGCATAATCAGAGAAGGAAAGCAGTTGTGTGCCGCGTGAAGATGTTTTCAGTTTGGTGATGGATGCGTTGGCAATGTTCAACTGCATTTCAAAGGTTTTCTGAACGGACAAATTGAGTATTTTTTGTAGGATGACAGAAATACTTCCACCAGAACTGAATACAAAAACAACATCCTCTTTTTGTGCTTCGTTTTCTATTTTTTGTAAGCCGTTTTTTACTCGCTCGCAAAAGCTGGTCCAACTTTCGTTATAGTCGTTGTGTTGTCCGCTTGTCCAACGCGTAACAGCACCAATTAATACTTCTGTAATTTTTTCTTTTGGACTTTTATCTAAGAAAATATCTTTCTTTAGTTCTTCGATGTCTTTATAGCGTGGTTCGTATTTGGCAATAATATCACGATGATCGAATTCGTTCCAATCATCGTTTGTTATTTTATCAGTGATTTCTATTTGCATTTGTTCTAAACAAAAATCCATCGTTTGCTGATGACGTTTCATGGCACCAGAAATAATTTTGGTTGGAATGATTTTACGTTCAACAAAACTTTTACCTAAAATTTTAGCTTGTTCAATTCCTGTTGGTGATAGTGCATCGTATTCTTCCATGCCGAATTGCGCTTGTCCGTGACGTATGAGATAGATTGTTGACATTGAGATGTGAGATTTGAGACGAGAGATATGAGAATTTGAATTATTACATTGTTAGATTACTACATTACTTAATTAACTTTTTGCATCGCCAGTTTAGGTAGTTGACTAGAATCCACCAGTTTTTGAATGCTTTATTGTTTGTTTGTTTGTGATAATATCGATAATAGATTTGTTGTGCAATGACTGCTAATCTAAACAAACCATAGACTTCATAAAACCTAAAATTCTTCTCTTCGAAGTTCATCTTTTCGCAATAGTAATGGATGACTTCTTTTCTTGTAAGCATGCCTGGAAGATGTGTTGGTTGTCTTCGTGTTGACTTTGCTATAAAGTCATCATCTGCCTGCACCCAATATGCTAAAGTATTTCCTAAGTCCATCATCGGGTCGCCGATAGTTGCCATTTCCCAATCCAATACACCAATTATTTTCATTGGATTTTCAACATCTAAAATTACATTATCAAAGCGATAGTCATTATGTATTAAACATGCTCTTTCTTCTGTTGGAATATTTGCTTTCAGCCAATTAATCACATAATTACATGAAGGAACATTCCATGTTTTTGCTTTTTTATAACGTTCGCTCCAACCATCAATTTGTCGTTTGCAATAACCTGTTCCTTTTCCGAAAGCATTCAAACCTGTTGTTTGTATGTCTATTTGATGCAACTCAATCAACTTATCAATTACATTCAGACAAAGTTGCTTTGTTTGCTCAGTCGTTAATACTAAATCTTTAGGCAAGTTCGAACGTGGTATAATGCCTTCCACTCTTCGCATGATATAAAAATCACAATCCATTACACTTTGGTCGTTGCAAAACGCTATCATTTCAGGCACAGTGTAATATGGCATCAACGCTTTTTGAATTTCATATTCACGTTTCATATCATGTGCTGACGCTGCTTTAGTTCCGGCTGGTGGTCTGCGCAAAATTAAATCATGTGAATCATATTTTATGCGATAAGTCCAATTAGATGCGCCACCTGTGTATTGTGTAATTTCAGGTGTTCCAATTAAGTTTGGAATATGTTGTTTGAGCCAAACATCTACTTTATCTAATGGTAATTGTTCTGTGGAACGGACTTCTTTGGCTTTGTCTATTAATTCACTTTTCATTATTTTCCAGCGTTTGGATATTTTAATAATTCCATGCGTGTGATGAGGCCACGATGTACAGCATCAGGTCCGTCTGCAATTCTGATACATCTTGCAATACTAAAGAATCCGGTGAATGGAAAATCATGTGAGACACCTGCACCGCCGTGAATTTGTATTGCTTCGTCACATACTTGTTGTAATACATTTGGCGCGACCACTTTAATGGCAGAAATTTCTGTCATGGCGCCTAATGCACCAAGCGTATCTAATTTCCATGCTGCGAAGAAGGTTAATAATCTTGCCTGATCTATTGCTATTCTAAAGTCTGCAATACGTTCACGATTTCCACCTAAATTAATGATTGGTTTTCCAAAGGCAACACGTGAAATACTGCGTTCTATAAGCAGTTTCAACACATATTCTGCGGCACCAATGCAACGCATACAATGATGAATTCTGCCTGGACCGAGTCGACCTTGTGCAATTTCAAAACCACGACCTTTTCCTAAAATTAAATTGGTGAATGGTACCCGAACATTGGTGAATGATACTTCGCCATGACCGTAAGGTTCATCGTATTCACCGAATACAGGCAGCATACGCTCGATGCTTACACCTTCAGCATCAATTGGAACCAATACCATGCTGTGCTGTGAATGGCGATTGGCATTTGCATCGGACAAACCCATGAAAATAATAAATTTACAATCAGGATGACCGATGCCAGATGACCACCATTTAGTGCCATTGATAATAATCTCATCACCTTCAACAATTGCAGTTGCCTGCATGTTGGTTGCATCAGATGATGCCACATCAGGTTCTGTCATGCAAAACGCAGAACGTATTTCTCCTTTTAATAAAGGTGTGAGCCATTTCTCTTTTTGTTCGAAAGTACCATACTTGTGTAACACTTCCATATTTCCAGTGTCTGGTGCATTACAATTAAAAATTTCAGGTGCTAAAAAACTCTTTCCCATTTCTTCTGCTAATGGTGCATATTCTAACGTAGAAAGTCCTTGCCCATGTTCGGTATCTGGTAAGAATAAATTCCACAAACCTTCTGCTTTTGCTTGCTCTTTAAGTGCTTCTATTTCTGGTGACACTGACCACTTTGTCCAATCTTGTCCGTTATTTCTTTGGTGTATATCTTTAAAATATTGTGTTTCAAAAGGACGAATTTTATCGTCTATAAACTTCTTTACTTTTTTGATAAGTTGTTGCGTTCGCTCGTTGTGTTGAAAATCCATAATGAAAAATAAGTTTACTAAATGTAAGAAGATAATTTTGTTTTTGTAATTCGAAAAACTATTTTCTATTTTTAGACATGATTACTAGCGAAGTAAACATCACATCTACATCAGGAAATACAATAGTATTAACCATGAGAAACCCTGAAGGTGTTGCAAAAGGTATTGTACAAATTAATACCGGCACTTGTATACCACAAAAGACATACTGGAAGTTTGCTGAATTTTTATGTAACCATGGATATATAACCATCACTTATGATTACAGCGATGCTAGTAATTATTCGTCTGATGTTACACACATTGTTTGGCTGAAAGATTTAGAATCTGTATTTAATTATGTGCTATCAACTTATCCTTCTTTAAAGAAATATGTAGTTGGACATAGTTCTGGAGGACAACTGGTTGGCTATATGAATAATTGCGATAAAATTGATAAACTCTTTTTAGTCGCTTGTGCGAATGGTTATATTGGAAATTTAAATTTCATTTCCAGAATTGGCTTAACGCTATTTTGGAAAATTATAGTTCCTCTTTCTATTAAGAAGTATGGTTTTATGAATAATAAAATTTTAGGCACCAATGGTGGTTTCCCAAAAAACATTATACTTGAATTGCGCAACTGGTGTTATAATAAAGATTTTTTTGTACCTTTTTTTAAACAAAAAAATATTCCATCTTATTATCACACTATTACAAATCCAGTCAAAGCGTATCAATTGGCTGATGATGCAATTGCCAACAAAAAAAGCTGCGAATACATTTTAAATCTATATAATAATGCAGAAAAATCGATAGAAATCTTGCACGCAAAAAATTATGGTATGAAGAAATTCGGTCACCGTGGTTTTTTCTTTGCTGCTGCTGAAAAAAAACTGTGGTATAAATTTTTAGATGATTTAGAAAGTTAACTTTAGAATTATAAATTTATATCCATGAAAAAGATACTCTTATTAGGTTCAGGTGAATTAGGCAAAGAATTAGTCATTGCACTGAAGCGACTCGGACAATATGTGATCTCGGTTGATTCGTATAACGATGCGCCAGCACAACAAGTAGCTGACGAACGCGAAGTGATCAATATGCTGGATGGCGATGCACTCGATGCCATTGTTGCAAAGCATCAACCTGATTTGATTGTCCCTGAAATTGAAGCAATACGCACGGAACGATTTTATGATTATGAGCAACAAAGTATCACAGTGGTGCCGAGTGCAAAGGCAGCAAACTTTACGATGAACCGAAAAGCTATCCGCGATTTAGCTGCTAAAGAATTAGGTTTAAAGACCGCAAAATATGAATACGCCAATTCATTAGAAGAACTCATCAAAGCAACCGAGCTCGTTGGCATTCCATGCGTGGTGAAACCATTGATGAGCTCGTCAGGCAAAGGACAATCGGTTATAAAAACAACTGAAGATATTGAACGCGCGTGGAATTATGCGCAAAGCGGCAAGCGCGGTGATTACACCGAAGTGATAGCAGAAGCATTTGTAAAATTCCATTCCGAAATTACCTTATTAACTGTGACACAAAAAAACGGACCGACGTTGTTTTGTCCGCCGATAGGTCATAGACAAGAACGCGGTGATTACCAGGAAAGCTGGCAACCAGCATTTATTAATCCGCAAGAATTGGAAGACGCTCAAGACATGGCTGCTGCTGTAACTGAAGCATTAACAGGCGCAGGTATTTTTGGTGTTGAATTTTTTCTTACGGATGACGGTGTTTATTTTTCGGAACTTTCGCCGCGACCGCATGATACAGGCATGGTGACGCTTGCAGGCACTCAAAATTTTTCTGAATTTGAATTGCATGCGCGCGCTATTTTAGGTTTGCCTATTCCTGAAATTACTTTGGAACGAGTTGGCGCAAGTGCCGTAGTTTTAGCTGATAAAGAAGGAATACATCCAGCTTATATTGGTTTAGAAAATGCGATGAATCAACCAAAATCAGATGTTCGTATATTTGGAAAACCTGCTACTCGACCATATCGCAGAATGGCTGTTGCATTGACGTATGATACTGTAAATGCTGATGTGAACGTTGTAAAAGAACGTGCAATTGCTATTGCAAAGATGATAACAGTTGAATCCAAATAAATTACATTTTTTATGGCGAATAAAATCAACAGAAATCAGTTTATAAAACTTACTACACTTGGTGCGGTTGGTTTTTTTATGAATTCGTGCAATAATAATTCTACAAAAGATAATACAAAAGAAAGCGCAACTAATGATTCTTTAGCTACTGCTCAAGATACAGTTGCTGTTCCTTCTTTTACTGATGCTGATGTTATCTTTTATAAAAAAGAAAATGCGAATTATGAAACGTTGCGTAGTGGTTTTAATAAGCGTGTTCAGAAATATCCGTTGGTAATTGCGCAATGCAAAACTACGCTTGGTGTTCAAGCTGCGGTGAAATATGCAAAAGAAAATAAATTAGTTATTTCGATAAAAAGTGGTGGTCATTGTTTTGAAGGTTTTTCTTCTAATGATAATGGCTTGGTGATTAATTTATCGATGATGAATAAAATTACTTGGTTAGAAAATGATTTGATAAAAATTGAACCTGGTTGTAAGTTGCATGAATTGTATGATACAATTTTACCAAAAAACAAAATCATTCCTACAGGTTCATGCGGTGGCGTTGGTGTTGGTGGTTTGGCGCTTGGTGGTGGCTATGGTTTTTTCAGTAGAAAATATGGTTTGACTTGTGATAGTTTGCAGTCGCTTACTTTAATTGATGGAAATGGTAATATAAATTCTTCTGATGATAAACCTGATTTATTGTGGGCCTGCAAGGGTGGTGGCAACGGCAACTTTGGTGTGGTAACAGAATTAATTTTTAAAACTTATAACGCACCTTCTCATTTTACGAGTCATCGCTTTAAGGCAATGAACGTTGATGCTGCGCGTGTGCAAACTATTTTAGAACAATGGTTTACGCTTACAAAAAATTTGCCGCAAGCATGTTTTGCTGCATTTGTACATAATGGAAAAACCTTGAATATTTTATTGACTGATTACGAAAATAATCCTGCAACTGTTGAGCAGTTTAAAAACACACTTACACCTTTAGTTGATAAAGTAACTATTGGTTTGCCAAAGCCGTTAGCTGCTTCGCTGAAAAATTATTACGGTATTCAGTATCCAATTTATTTTAAAAATTCGTCTGCTGGGTTGTATGAAAATTATGCAACTATAGAACCGTTTATAAAAGATGTTTTGCAAAAAGTAATTGATACACCAGGCATGATTTATCAAGTTAATACCCTTGGCGGCAATATTAACAATGCTGATTTTGAAAAATCATCGTGCTATCCACATCGTACGTTCCCTTATTTATCTGAATTGCAGACGTATTGGGAAACTGATTCTCAAACCAAAAAATATGAAACTGCTTTTGAAGAAGTACAGCAAATTTTTAAACAACACAATATCAATACACAATACAGAAATTATCCTGATTTGAATTTTCATGATGCGCAGCATTTGTATTATGGTAAAAACTATGAACGTTTGCAAAACATCAAACAGCAATTTGATCCTGAGAATATTTTTGGTTATGCACAAGGAATTATTGGCAAACAGAAAATTTCTTAAATTACTCTTTTAAAAACGTACTCAAAATTTTTGTAATTTGTTCGTTTTCGATTAGGAAGCCATCGTGTCCGTAATCCGAATCTATTTCAACAAATAAGCTATGTGGTATTAGTTTTGCCAGTAATTGCTGCTCTTCCAATGGATATAAATAATCGCTGCTGATACCTAACACTAAGGTGTTGCATTTTACGGTAGATAAAACTTCTTTTGCATTTGTTCTGCCACGTTCAATGTTGTGGTTGTCCATCGCTTTCGATAAAATAAAATAAGAATATGCGTTAAATCGCTTCACTAATTTTTCGCCTTGATATTGTTGATACGAACTTGCTTTAAAATTTTCTAATTTAGAATTATCAGTATCTGCTTGTGTTTTGCAATATGCTTTATAATTTCTGTAAGAAATTAAACCGATACTTCGTGCAGCTTTTAAACCATTTGTTGCAGCATCATCGCGTGGTTCGCCAAAGGTCTGATCGGCTTGAATTGCCAATCGCTGCGACTCATTGAAGGCAATGCCCCAAGGTGAATGTTTTATGTTTGTAGCACCTAACAAGATATTTTCAAAAATAGTTGGTTCTTGAATTACCCATTCCAATAATTGTTGCCCACCCATAGAAAAGCCGGCAGCGAAATGAATTTTTTCTATACCAAGATGTTTACGTAAAATGGTTAAAGTTTGCACCATATCGCGAACGGTAACAGTTGGAAATGTGCTGTAATATTTTTCGTTGGTCGCTGGATTAATAGATAAAGGTCCGGTTGTGCCGTAGCAAGAACCTAACATATTTGCACAAACAATAAAATATTTTTTTGGATCGATGAACAAGCCATCGCCTACCATGCCTGGCCACCATTCTGTTGGATTTGAATTGGCAGAGAACGCGTGACAAATCCATACTACGTTAGATTTATCGGCATTTAATTCGCCAAATGTATTGTAAGCAATATCTACTTTTGGTAAAGTTGTTCCGCATTCTAAGGTGATGGATTGGTTGTATGTTAGGATTTGTGGTTGCATATGTCATTTCAAAGATAAGATTAAAAGTAACTTTGAAAAAGTTTAAATAAACTTTTTCAAAGTTGTTAAAGTATTACTATTCAGCATTTAAAGCCTGATCAAAGTCTGCTTTAATGTCATCAATATGTTCTATTCCTACAGAAACTCGAATAGAATTTTTGGAAACACCAGATGCTGCTTGTTCTTCATCTGTTAGTTGCTCATGTGTAGTAGAAGCTGAATGTATGGCTAATGTTTTCACATCACCAACATTTGCAACATGTGATGTTAATTTTAAAGAGTTGATAAATTTCTTAGCTGCATCAAAACCACCTTTAACATCAAATGTAAATACAGAACCAAATCCATTCGTTAAGTATTTTTTTGCTAATTCATGATAAGGCGAATCTGACAAACCTGTGTAAGTTACTTTTTCAATCTTTGGATGATTCTGCAACCACTTCGCCAATTCAATTGCGTTGAAATTATGTCTTTCTACTCTTAAAGATAAAGTTTCTATACCTTGTAAAAATAAAAAAGAATTAAACGGAGAAACTGCTGCACCAAAATCTCTCAAACCTTCCACACGCGCACGAATAATAAATGCAATATTTCCGAATGGACCTGGTGTTCCAAATACATTCCAGAAATTTAATCCATGATAACCTTCAGATGGTTCAGAGAACTGCGGATACTTTCCGTTGCCCCAATTAAAATTGCCACCATCTACAATTATACCACCAATAGATGTGCCATGACCACCAATCCATTTTGTAGCAGAAGCAACTACGATATGCGCACCATGCTTTAACGGTTGAAATAGATAACCACCTGCACCAAAAGTATTATCAACCACAATCGGAATATCATATTTATCAGAGATTGCTTTAAATGCTACCCAATCAGGCACGTTACCTCGAGGATTTCCTATAGATTCTAAATAGATGGCTTTTGTTTTATCATCGATTAATTTTTCGAAAGATGCTGGATTGTCACCATCAGCAAAACGAGCTTCAATACCTAAGCGTTTAAATGCTACTTTAAATTGATTAAATGTTCCACCATATAAAAATAAAGTGGAAACAAAATTATCACCAGCTTCTAATATATTGTTTAGCGCTAAAAACTGCGCAGATTGACCAGATGCTGTTGCTAATGCAGCTACACCACCTTCGAGTGCAGCAATGCGTTTTTCAAATACATCTGTTGTTGGATTCATGATACGAGTATAAATGTTTCCAAACTCACGCAAACCGAATAAATTAGCAGCGTGTTCGGTATCTTTAAACTGATAAGAAGATGTTTGATAAATAGGAACTGCTCTTGAACCAGTTGTTGGATCTGGTTCTTGACCTGCGTGTAACTGTAGTGTTTCAAATTTGTAATTACTCATTGCTAAAATTATTTTTTTTGATGGTTATATAATAAAAAACCTTCCGACATGGAAGGTTGTATTTTAAAATTAAATTTTTAATTAATATTTTAATTCAATACCTTCTCTGGTTGTTTAGAGCACAACAACAGCAACAAGAAATTGTATTTAAAGTTTTAATCATTAAACGAATCTAAAACTATTTTTTAAATTAAACAATATACTTGTCATAAAGTTTAGAATTAATATTGCACTAACATGCTTCAACAAAACATAAACTAACATTACACATGCAAGATATTTTAAAAGAATATTGGAATTCAATTTTATTAAAATACACATCTGACACATTATATGCTGATGAATTATTTAGCAATATCATATGTAAGTATTCAGAAGATAACAGACACTATCATAATACCACGCATATTCAAAAGATGTTGGATTTATCTTTGGAATTTTCTACTGAATTAAAAAATATTGATGTGTTGCAATTGGCTATTTTTTATCACGATGTGATGTATAATTCATTGAGTAAAAATAATGAAACTGATAGTGCTGCTTTGGCTGTTCAGCAATTATCTAAAACAAATTTTCCAACAGAAAAAATAAAATTGATTGAACAATTTATTTTGAGTACAAAAAAACATTTTCCACTAATAGAAAATTCTGATTTGCATTATTTTTTAGATTTTGATTTAGCAATTCTTGGAACGGAACAAACCGTTTATATTGATTATGCAGAAAAAATTAGGAAAGAATACAAATGGATTCCTTCGTTTTTATATAACAAAAATAGAAAGAAAGTTTTGCAGCATTTTTTAGAAAGAGAACCTATTTATTTTACAGAAACTTTTAGAAATAAATTTGAAATAACTGCAAGAGAAAATATGAAGTTTGAGATGGTTGAGATTTTGAAATAGATTTTAAAGAACACAGACAAAATGGATAATACTGATTACCATAGATTCATTCATCTGTTTTTATCCGTTCAATCTTCGTCGTCTGTGTTCATTAATTGTTCTATTATTCAAATATCAACTACTTCTTCAACTCAGCATAGTATTTATAAAAATACGGTATCGTTTCGATGCCTTTGAAATAGTTGAATAAACCGTAGTGTTCGTTAGGTGAATGAATAGCATCGCTGTCTAAACCAAAACCCATCAATACAGATTTTAATCCTAAAATTTCTTCAAACAAGGCAACAATAGGAATACTTGCACCGTTGCGCATCGCTAATGGTTTTTTTCCGAATGTTTCGGTTAATGCCAACTCTGCAGCTTTGTATTCTATAGAATCTATTGGTGTTACATATGGTTCACCACCGTGATGTTCAGTTACTTTTACGGTTACCGTGTTTGGTGCAATTTTTTCAAAATGTTTTGTAAATAATTCAGCTATTTTTTTTGACGATTGGTTCGGCACCAAACGCATACTTATTTTCGCATTTGCTTTTGATGGCAACACTGTTTTCGCGCCTTCGCCGATATAGCCACCCCAAATTCCATTTACATCTAAGGTTGGACGAATGCTTAATTGCTCTAACATCGTGTAACCTTTTTCGCCAAATGTTTTTGGCAAGCCAATGCTTTTTTCAAACAATTCTTCTGTAATCGGAATAGCATTAATTTGCGCTTTTTCTTCATCACTTAATTCTATCACATCACCATAAAAATCTTCTACCGTAATGTGTCCGTTATCATCTTTCAGTCCACCAATTAATTTACATAAAACATTCAATGGATTGTCAACACCACCACCATAAATACCAGAATGCAAGTCGCGATTTGGTCCAACTACTTCCACTTCCATATAACACAAACCACGCAAACCATTGGTAATGCATGGAGTTTCGTTATTGATAATTCCAGTATCAGAAATTAATATTACATCAGCTTTCAATTTGTCTTTATGCTCTATTAAAAAATCTGATAAATGCGCCGAGCCAACTTCTTCTTCGCCTTCTATAATTACTTTGATGTTGCATGGCAAATCGTTATTCGCTAACATCATTTCCAACGCTTTTGCGTGCATGTACACTTGTCCTTTATCATCGCAGGCACCACGCGCATAGATGGCGCCTTGCGGATGCGCATCGGATGTTTTCACAACCGGTTCAAATGGTGGTGAAGTCCATAATTCATAAGGATCTGCTGGTTGCACATCATAATGACCATATACCAAAACGGTTGGCTTTGACGAATCGGTAATTTTTTCAGCATAGACAACAGGATAACCTTCCGTTGGCAGCAACTCAACGTTTTCCATACCTGCTTTTTCAAATTGACTTTTTAGGTATTTTGCAGCATTTAACACATCGTTTTTAAATTTTGGATCAGCAGAAACAGATGGAATTTTTAACCAATCAATTAATTCTAGTATAAAACGGTCTTTGTTTGCTTCGATAGTTGGTTTAATGTAGTTCATAATTTAATTTGAAAATTTGAAGATGTGTAAATTTGAAAATTATAAGAAATACAAAATTAGTGAATTTAAATTGCGTATTGATTGTTAAAAAACATTATAATATTGTAAACAGTAGTAATAACCAAAAATTGGTATTAATTTTGAGTATAATTATTTGAATGAAGCGATTTATAGCCATTTTTTTATTTAACAGTCTTTTCTTTTTAGCAACCGCAAAAGATGTTGTACAATTTTCTGGATTTGTGCGTGATGCAGAATCAAATTCACCAGTCCCATTTTGCGCAGTATATATAGATGGAGAAAACAGAGGTGCAATTACTAGCTTAGAAGGCTTTTTTACTTTTCCTGCTGCAAAAGGTGATACAATTTTAGTAAAATCCTTAGGTTATAAAACGTTTACTGTAATAATTCCAGCAGATTTAGAGTTATCAAGTTTTACTAAAGAAGTAACATTGGAACGAGATGCAATACAATTACCAACCACTACTGTAACACCTTTACCATCGCCAAATCAATTGCGACAAGCAATGATTAATTTAGATGTTCCAAACAATATACAGGATTTAGCTCAAAAGACAATTGAACAATCTATTCTTTCTGATGAAATATCTCGAAATATGAATTTCAATGGAAAAGAGAATTTCAATCAGTATGTACAAAATCAAGTTGGTTACTATTACAACAGAAATGGAAATCAACGTCCCGGAATTTCATTAACGAATCCATTTGCCTGGGCAAGTTTCATTAAGGATATAAAAGCAAAAAAGAAGAAAAAAAATAAATAATTTGAAAATGTGCTAATTTGAGGACTTGAAAATGAATTAGCAAGCATCTTTATTTTGCTCAAAGATTACACATATTTTCACAGAAAATAAATAATTTGAAAATAACCAACAACATATTTTCATTTTCAAATTGTCTAATCTTCAAATTTTATTCAAGTTGTTTATTTTTTAATTGAGCTCAAGAATACTAAAGCATTTCAAATTATTTTTTGTAAGGTCTTACACGATAATCAGTGTCAACTTCGCCACGCATTATTTTAGACAACTTTCCTTGTATTAGTTTTTTAGTCAATGGTTTTAGTTTATCTATAAACAAAATTCCTTCAATATGGTCATATTCATGCTGAATAACTCGAGCATTAATACTATTAAATTCTTCTGTAAATTCATTGAAATTTTCGTCGAAATAATGAATTTTAATCGTTTCATTTCTGAAAACGTCTTCACGAATTCCAGGAATCGACAAACAACCTTCTTCGTATTTCCACTCATCACCTGTTTCAGTTAATATTGTAGGATTTACAAATACTTTTTTGATACCATCAAACTCTCTTTTCTTTTTATCTTTCAACTGAACAGTATCCACTACAAATAAACGAATTGATAAGCCTACTTGTGGTGCTGCCAAACCAACACCAGATGCTGCATACATAGTTTGCCACATATTTTTAACGACATCTTGTAAATTTGGGTATTCAGCAGTAATATTTTCTGCTCGTTTTTTTAAAACCGGATCGCCGTATAGTGTAACTGGAAGAATCATTGAAAGATATAAGTTGTGAATTATGAGTTATGAATTATTTGCAAAGTTAATAAAATTAAGTAATCTTAAAACCTAGTAATTAGGTAACTATAATGTTTCAAGGAAACTTTGCAGGATTATGGTTGCTGAAATTTCATCAACTAATGCTTTGTTTTGGCGATCTTTTTTCTTTAAACCACTATCAATCATAGTTTGAAATGCCATTTTTGAGGTAAATCGTTCGTCCATTTCCACCATTTTTATAGCTGGAAATTTATTTTGGATGCGATTTTTAAAATTCTGAATTTGCGGAACTATTTCTGCTAATTCATTATTTAAATGTTTTGGAATGCCAATTACAATAGTATCGATCTTTTCATTTGTAATCAGGTTTTCTACATATTCAAAAGCATTTTTTGTTTCCTGTGTTGATAGACCAAACGCAAATATTTTACTTTCATCGCTGAGTGCGAATCCTGTACGTTTTTTTCCGTAATCGATGGCGAGAATTTTTGGCAAATAAGACAATTAAATAATAAAGTAATGTAGTAATGAAATAATATTAGTTAATATAGACAATTAAAAGAAACAAATAATATCTGTAATGACACATAGTGCAAACAATACACTTGCGATGCCATTGGTGGTGAAAAATGCTAAATCAATTTTTTGCAAACCAAAGCGAATCACCAATGAATGCTGATAGATTAACAAACCACAGAAAACAATAAATCCTAATAAAAACAACATATGAAAATGACCATAATAAGCAGCATACGCAATACATGCTGCACTGCAAACATGCAGGAAACGCGAAATTCGTTTAGAATTGGTTTGTCCGAAATACGATGGAATGGAATATAAATTATTTTCTTTATCGAATGCTTCATCTTGCAAGGCATAAATAATATCAAAACCGGAAACCCAAAACAAAACGGCAAATGAAAATAACAATGGCAACACATCAAATCTGCCAGTAACTGCTATGTACGCGCCTATTGGTGCAAGACCAAGTCCGATTCCTAAAATTAAATGACATAAAAATGTAAAGCGTTTTGTTAAAGAATAACCAAGGACAACAGCTAATGCAACTGGTGATAAATAAAAACACAATCGATTAATAAAAAATGTGGTCGTAATAAAGATCACGCAATTAATAATAACAAAGAACAATGCATTTTTTGGTGTGATGATACCAGCCGGAATTTCACGAACTGCTGTACGTGGATTTTTCTCATCGAATTTTCTATCGATGTAACGATTAAAAGCCATCGCTGCATTGCGTGCAGTTATCATACAAATAAGGACAAACAATAGTTTTAAAACTATAAATGTAATTACTGGATTTACATTAAAGTTTTTATAAATGTAATTAGAAAGTGTGCCATTTATTTCCACACCAAAAGCACGACTTATAAAATCACCATATTCATCATTCCATGGAAAATATCTGTTCAACATTAGCCTATAACATCCTAACACAAAACCAATCATCGCAAAAGGCATGGCAAAAATGGTGTGCGAAAATTTTACTAAAGAAAGGTAGTTTTTCATTCTTGTTAATTCATAAACCTGTCAAAAAATCCTTTCTTTTTAGCCGTTGTATTTACTTTTATACTAAACGTAACTGATGTAATTGTAGGAATGGTATTGGCTTCTATCATTACTTGTTTCGTGTTGGCGCCTGGTTTGTGTGTTGAATCAAAGTTCACTTCTATCTTGCCTTTTTTGCCAGGTGCCACCGGTTCTTTATCATATGTTGGAATAGTGCAACCACAACTTCCATAGGCTTGTTTTATGGTTAAAGGTAATTTTCCAGTATTTGTAAATTCTATTACTTTTTTTACTTTGTCGCCTTCGGTGCAACTGCCAAAATCATACACTTCTTTATCAAATTTTATCGATGTTGCGTTCTTAGCTGCTTCTTTGTCTTCTTCACCAAATACTTTTGCTACAGAATCTGCTTTTTTAAAAACAGAATCATTTGCTAAAATAGAATCTCTGTTAAATTTTTGGATTTCTACTTTACTTTCTTCTGTTTTATGTTGACATTGAACTAAAATCAATGTTCCAAAACAAATTAAAAGAAACGTGTATGCTATTTTTTTCATATTTAAATACTATTTTTTATGTTGTTTACTTTGCTTCTTGCCTCGCAATGACGCAAGCGAACCAACGAAATGCAAAGATAAAAAATAACTACGCTTTTCTGTTATCTAAAAGGTATTTTACAAAGTTATCTTTAGTTAACGTATTTAATGTGTTCGCTTTAAGCAATCCACCTTTTCGAGCAGCAAAAACACCATATTTAATATCATGTACGCCAGCCAAATTATGCGCGTCTGGATTGATGGAAATCAACACATTTTTTTCCTGACAATAATCTATCCATTTATAATCAATATCGAGCCGACGTGGATTGGCATTAATTTCAATACATACATTATTGGCTGCACAAGCATCAATAATTTTTTGATGATTGATTGGATATGCTGGTCGCGACAACAATAATCTGCCAGTTGGATGACCTAAGATAGTAGTGTATGGATTTTCGATGGCTTTAATTAATCGTAACATCGCGCGCTCTTCATTCATTCGTAATTGCGAATGTATGGATGCAATTACTAAATCAAATGTTTGTAAAATATCATCATCGTAATCTAAATTTCCATCATACAAAATATCTGATTCCACGCTTTTAAAAATTTTAAATGGAAATAGTTCTGTGTTTAGTTTTTCAATTTCTTCGTGTTGTTTAAAAATCTTTTCTACTTGCATTCCTTCTGCATAAAATGCACTTTTGCTATGATCAGAAATTACTAAATATTCAAATCCTTGTTGCTTGCAATACAATGCTAAATCCTTCAAAGAATTGGCACCATCACTATATTTTGAATGAGCATGCACGACACCTTTTATATCACTTACTTCAATTAAGTTTTGTAAATTATTTTGTTCGATAAGTTTAAATTCAATTTTTGAATCGCGAATTTCCGGAACTAAAAACGGCAAGTTCGCATCTTCGTAAATTTCTTTTTCAGAAGTGTATTTTTTAGTCACATCAATTTTAAACGATAAAAACCCAAAATGTTCTGCATCGCTTGATTTTTCTAGTAGTTTCAAATAAAATTCATCTTTTTTACAGAAATGAAATTGTACTGGATTTTCTACATATTTTAAATTTATTTGTTGTTGAATCGTTTCATTTTCTTCTGAAATCAAGAAATCAATTTTCTCTAACGTAATCATTTTTCGTCTGAAATCACCGCAAGTTGAAATCAATAAATTTGGATATGCTGTTGTTAATTCTGCCAAAATTTCATTCGCTAATTCTTCTAAATTACACCACAAAAAATAATTTGCATTTTGGTTGATGAACTGAATTTGTTCTAAAATATTTAGTTGTGTTTTCGCTCCAAAACCTTTTAACGTAATTAATCTGTTTTCGTTGCATGCATATTCTAATTCACCAATACTTTCGATATCTAATTCTTTCCAAAGCTGTGCAATTTTTTTAGGACCAATTCCTTTTAGTTGAAATAAGTCTACAATTCCTGATGGTGTTTTTGCTAACAACGCATCTAATTCTTCAAAAGAACCAGAAGTGCATAATTGCATAATTTTTGCTGCAATATTTTTTCCAATACCTTGTAAATTTTCTAAGGTATGAATATCCATTTCAAATAAATTGCCTTCAATATTGCGAAGACTTCTTCCAGCATATTCGTAGCTTTTTATTTTAAAAGGATTTTCGCCATGCAATTCCATCAAATCGGCAGTTAACGAAAAACACTTCGCAATTGTTTTATTATCCATGATGTAAAAATAGAAAATAGCTTTGTCTAATAGCTAAATACCAATAACTTTTTATAAATTTGGTTAATTCTCAACAAATGGCAAAAAAACTCATCGGAATCCTGGTCGCAATTATTGTAATTGTTCTCATTTATTTTTTAAACAAACCACTTGGAAGCACACCAGCATTAGGTATGTTTTTATCGCCAACACATGGTTTTTGGAAAAGTACCGCAAATGTAGAAACGCGCAATCAATCTATAGAAATAAAATGTGCAAAAGGAAATGCAACCGTTGTGTATGATGAAATTGGTGTGCCGCATATTTTTGCAGATAACGAAGAAGATTTGATGTATGCGCAAGGTTATGTAGAAGCGAAAGACAGACTATGGCAAATGGAATTTCAAATGTATGCTGCAGCAGGCAGATTGACTGAACTAGTTGGTGAAAAAGCATTACCGTTAGATAGATTTAGCAGACGAATTGGTTTGGTGCGCGCTGCAAAAACCTCATTAGAAGAAGTAAATAAAAATCCGATTTCAAAAATGATCGTTGAAAGTTTTACGGCTGGCGTCAACGCATATATTCATCAGCTAAAAAAATCGGAAATACCTGTAGAATATAAATTAATTGGATACACGCCAGAAGATTGGACACCTTTAAAAGGTGTGCTGTTGATGAAATACATGGCGAAAGATCTTACCTATTATGATGTTGATGTTGAAAACACTAACGCGCTCCGAAAATTTGGTGAAGAAGCGTACAAAAAAATGTATCCTGATTTTCCGTTTGGTTTAGATCCAATTATTCCAAAAGGAACAAAATGGAATTTCAAATCGGTTGATAGTTTTTCTGCAAAAACTTCAGCTTCCAATAATAATAACCAAGCTGTTTTATACAAAAATCCTTACAAACAATTTTATTCCAATCCGAATTACGGTAGTAATAATTGGTGCATCAATGGAAGCAAAACAGCTTCTGGAAAACCTATTCTTTGTGGCGATCCGCATTTGGGTTTAAACTTACCTTCTATTTGGTATGAAGTGCAATTATCTTGTCCAGGTTTGAATGTTTATGGTGTTACGATTCCAGGTGCGCCTGGCGTAATCATTGGTCACAACGATAGCATCGCATGGTCGGTTACCAATTCAGAACGCGATGTGATTAATAATTATTCGGTTGAATACGATGCAAAAAAAACAAGCTATAAATTAGGAAATGAGTTTGTTCCATTTGAATATGATGAAGAAGTTTATAAAATAAAAGACGGAAAAGATTTCAAAGAAAAAATAAAAATGACAAAAATTGGTGCTGTTGTTTATGATGAAAATTTTGGTGAACAAGATGATAAAAAACATTTAGCAACGTATTGGCGCGCCGAAGAACCATCGAATGATTTGCTCACTTTTTATTATTTAAACAAAGCAAAAAATCATCAGGATTATTTGAATGCTTTGAACTATTATGCTTGTCCTGGACAAAATTTTATTTATGCTGATGCTTCCAATAACATTGCCATTCGTCAACAAGGAAATTTTATGCTGCGCACTAATTATGGTGATGGCTCTTTTGTTGAACCATTAGCAAATGTTGATATTTCAAAGCTAAAAGCACATATTCCAAACGAACAAAATCCATATATCTTAAATCCAGCACGCAACTTTTGTGCAAGTGCGAATCAAAATCCTGTTGATGAAAATTATCCATATTATACCAACGGTCATTACGAAAATTATCGCAACCGTGTCATCAATGATGTATTAACAAACGCAACCAATTATACGTGGAAAGACATGGCGAAATTGCACAACAACAATTTAAGTTTAATGGCGAAAGAATCGTTGCCAACTATTTTATCTTACTTAAATAATACTGGTGATGATGCGATGAGTAAAAAAATAATCAGCACTTTAAAATCTTGGAATTATTATGCAGATGCCAACAGCGAAGCACCAACGTTGTTTTATAAGTTAGGAGAAGAAATACAAAAAGTTACGTATGATGAAATGGATAATAAAGCATCTTATAGAATTCCTGAATCTTATAACACAGCAAATTTATTAGTAAACGATCCGAAATTTATTTTGTTTGACATTCAAAATACAGACACCGTAGAAACAGCGAAAGAAGTAGTAAATATTGCATTTAAAAACACCGTTGCATTCTTTACAGAATTAACTAAACCAAGCACTCGAATGAAACAATCTGCGAATGAAGCTGAAACTGCAGCCAAAAAAGATGCATTGGTTTGGCAGCATTACAAAAATACAACCATCACGCATTTGGCTCGTTTAAAAGCATTTAGTGTAAGCGATGTAAATATTGGCGGCTACCATAATATTGTAAATGCATGCTCTGATCTTTGGGGTCCATCTTGGCGTATGATCGTTGATTTTGCAGGTGGCAAACCTCAATGCTATGGCGTATATCCTGGTGGACAAAGTGGCAATCCTGCAAGTGTAGGTTTCACTGAATTTATCGACAAATGGTCGAAAGGCGAATACTTTACCTTGCATTTTTATGCAAACAAAGAAGAAGCGAAGAAAGGTATAAGTAATAAGTAGAAAGAAAAAATAATTCACAACTCAACATTCATCATTCAAAACTCCAATCATGTTCTTAGTAAAAGTAATTATCATCGCTGTTTTAAGTTTTATCTTAACGCTGTTTCTTCCTTGGTATGGCGTGGCAATAGCAGCATTTATTGTAGGTTTGGTGTTTTCTAACAAACCAGGCAATAATTTTTTAGCTGGCTTTTTTGGAGTTGGTTTGTTTTGGCTGGCGTATGCGTTGTTCTTAGATATTCAAAATCAACACATCTTAAGTTCAAAAATTGCCAATTTATTTTCCGATAATTTAGGAACCGATATCACTTCAGGTGTTTTAATTATGGTTACTACTTTTTTAGGTGCATTGCTAGGTGCTTTGTCGTGTATGGCTGGTGCCATGATTATGGATGATGGCAGCCGCATGCGCAGAAAACGCGCTATCAAAAGTGGAAATTATAAATTGAATTTGAATTAGGATTATTCTTCATCATCGCGTGGCAGTTGCCCTAACTGCTGCATCAATTCGAGGTTATCGATAAAATCTCTTTCTTCTGCAATCTTTCCATTTTCCATTCTTACCAATGTAACACCTTCAATGTTTACAGGTTTTCCAGTTCTTTCAATACCAAAAAAAGTTCCAGAATGTGAACCTCTAAATGTCCAGTATTTCACTAGTTTGTCACCATCACCAAATATGGCATTTACCGTAAAATGTATGTTAGTAAAGCCAGTAATAAAGTTAGCATAATAAGCACGTGCACTATCCAAGCCAACCACATCCACTTTACCTTCATGCATCACTAAATCTTTAGTAAAGTTGGTGTCGTTAATTAAATGTAACTGTCCTTCATTAATAATTTTGTCCCAAACATTGGAGTACATTTTTATATTAGCTTTGGTAATCTCAGCTTTGGTTGGCGGCTCATTATTGCATGCCGAAATAAACAGCACGCTTATCATAAATAAAACAACTCTTTTCGTTCGATGATTTTTGTATTGCATTCTACCCATTTTAACTACTGTAAATATAGTTTTTTATAAGAAAAGATGTATGCTATGTGCTTCTATAACTGCACCAATACACCACGCTTATTGCTAAGCTGCATTCTTGCGCGAGTTTGGTGAACTTATTGTTTCGAATTCTGTCAAATTGTATGGGTGTCTATTAAGGTTGTGCCTAACGGTTTGCAGCTACCCGAAGGTGGCGATTTCGAAGCACTTCACTGTCAACCAAGCAGAAACTTTGATAGAAGCACAAAGCTTGATTGAACCACTGAACCGCCACTTTTGGGTAGGTGCTGTTATGGGCTGGTTTTATTTTCTCATATGTCGTTTAGCGTATTCGTCAAGTTGTTTATTTAGTCGAGCTATACGTTTTAAGATTTCTTGAAGTTGCTCGTGTGATAATGGTATTTCTAAGTTGTCAATAATGTCAATTTGTTTTTGAATTGCTTCACAAATTGAGTCATATACTTCGTCTGATGTAGCTGGATAGTTGCTCATTTATTTTTATGTTAGTCGTATTGTGCCAGTCTGTTATTTACCGTGACCTTTCTTGTTCTTCAAAGCTTTTGTCATTTTGTTTTCGGTCTCTTTTGGGTGAAGCGGTTTGCCTTTAGCTTGACGTCCAGTAGTTTTCCTAGCGTCATAAGTTCCGTCTTTTTTTATTTCTTTAGCCATAATGAAATTTATCTATTTAGTATGTGTTCTAGTTTCGCATCTCTTAGCACTCTCAAAATAAATGCTTTGTTATGCTCGGTTAGTGGTTCTTCCTTCCCATCATATAAATCTTGAAGAAGTTTAATTATTTTTGCAATCTCCTCTGTTTTCATTCTTGAAAAATCCATGTCGTTATTTTTTTATGTCTATTATTTAACAGGTTTAAAATTGATACAAGGCGGGCTTAGTCCGCCTTGTATCAATTGTTTTAATTTATTGAAATTACTCTGCTTTCGTGTATAAAACCCTCCGTGCCGTCTGAAAGTCTAACCTTTTTAAATTTACCTTCTGAACCAATAACCTCGAATGTTTCTGTGTCATAAACTTTCTTTATTATTTCGCCATTTGGCGCTGAACGTAAATTTGAATAGCCATCGGGGTCTTGAACTTTAAATAGAGTTTTTTCTGTATCAATTGATTCTTGATTCATTAAATCCTCTTCGCTAGGTTCATTATTATTTGTAGCGTTTACACTATCTGAATTTAAAGATGTTTCGTTAGTTTTTGATGATTCTATTAACGATTTATTCTCATCAGATGGTTGTTCTTCTGTATTAAGCAATGAATCCTGCTCTGCTTGTAATCTATCCATTTCGGCTTGATGCTTTGCATCTCTTTCAGCTTTCATTTGAGGATAAATAGCCACACCAAAAAATACTCCGAATCCAATTAAACATAGCAATATGAAAAGACTAACACTTACTTGCCAAGTTTTAAAAAATCTTCCCATTGCTGAAGGCTTTGCTTTGTAGCCTAATTCAATCGCTTTGTTTATCTCCTCTAGCTTAGCTTTTTCTTGAGGTTCGTATTCTCCATCAGCTTTTGCAACTAATTCAATAATTTTCTTTCTAGCCTCTTCGGCTCGTTCTTTTGTCGAAAAATACGCATTAGTCGGTAAAATTGGTGGTAAGGTACTTGCGGACATTAAACCGAATAATTCAGCTTTTTCTTTTTGCGTAAATCCATGTAAGCCTGTAATGGTTTGAGACAAATATCTTTTTTCTTGTTCTTCAATTACTCCGTCAGCTTTTGCCATATGTACCATTAAAAACATTTCGTGTTTACGATCAATTTTGTCTTTATAAGATTTTGTTGAAAATGCTTGACGAAACCATTCATTTATTTTGTCTTTAAAACTTTCTTTTTCTTCGGCAACATCGGCTGGATTGCTATGAAATAGAACTTCATTTGTTTTGTCTATGTTCAAAACTGAAACATCGTGAAACGTTGCGGACAAAATATGATTATAATTAAAAGTTGCACACGGCACACCCTCATAATACATTTCTTCACTAATTAGTTTTGGATAGCGGTCTTTGTAATCCCCAACTTCTGCAAGTGCATTTTTGGAACAAAAAGAACTGTATTCATCATAGGTTTCTTTGTTGTCGCCATTTAAGTTTTTATATGTCTGAACTAATTGACCATTTGCGTCTGCAAATTTCTTAATGGTTTCGACCCCAAAATTCGGTGCGACAATTTTTTTGCCGTCAGTAACTATTAAATCTAAATTGTCCGACTTTATTTCAGTTTCAATGTAGGAAATAGAGGCTAACTCACCTGCAGTTTCACATGTTTTGCAATCAACTTTACCGTACCGATTGTCGGTATGGTCACCGTAGCAGGTTTTACAAACAATTTCACCTTTACCTTCACATTTAGAACAAGTTATTGTGCCTTTTCCCTTACAAAAAGTTTTACCGGTTGCAAAATCAGCCAATTTTCCTATGCCATAGCTTGAAGCATATTTTAATTCACAAGGTACATCTCCCACACCATTACAGGTAGGGCAAGTAATCCAACCTCTGTCGCATCTTTTCCTACATCTTTCACCGTTTTTATAACCACTACCATCGCAACTGTCACATTTGCAACGACCGTTTTGGCAGGAGTAGACCGCATTACTCATGCCGCCACCTGACCCTGCACCAACATAACCTTTGCATTTTAGTCGACCAGTGCCTTTGCAAGTTGGGCAATCTGTTTCACCTTGCCCTCTACAATCTTTACACTCATAAACATGTTGACCTCTGCATTCAGATTCGGGACATTCAACGTATTTATCACCATCACAAGTGTTGCAAGTGCATCTTTCGGTTTCGCTAGGTAAATAATAATATGGTTGTTTAGCCTTTACTTTATCACCTTCAGTTACAAGCTTTAACTCGCTAAAAACAAGGTTTTTCCCAGAGTATTTTTGAGTATTTGAAGGAGAATAACCTTTTGATGTTACTTTTTGAATTAACCTGTCGTCTTCTAAAATTTTGGCTTCGCCACTTTGATCAATTGTTCTTTCAAAGTCATTTACTAAATCTTTGAAAAGTGGAAACTTTAATGTTTTTGGTTCCCTTGTGTAAGCAAGAGCCTTATACTTTACATAGTAATACGTCTTTCGTTCTTCACTCTCGATGAGCATTTGGTCAAAACGTGTTGTGTCTGTTGTTTTGATTTTTTCAATCAATGTTTCTTTTGAAACTTCTTTACCGTTTTTAATACGGGTGTCTGTTGTATTTTTCATTTACTTGGGTTTAAAATTGTTTTTTAATTAGCGACTATTTACGTCAGTTTAAAAACTGTCGAGTTGCTTGATTGGAGGTTCTCTTGTCTGACCGCTTTGTTTCATAAACTTGCCCATAACGTTTCCGGGCTAAACGAAGATGGGGTAAATGAACCTCGATTTTCATCTAGTATCCAATTACAAATGTAAGTAAATAATTACATTGAGACTATATACCCCCATTTTCGGCTTAGCCCGTGTTGTGTGTAGTTGGATGACGCTGCCGGTAGGCGTCATCCGCGGAGTTGGTAAGCACACACCGCATTAACAGTAGTCTGCAGCGAATGGAAGTATGCCATTTTTAGTGTCAATTATTGCGTTAATAAAGCATTATTGACGTCAGTAATTGATACGTTTTCGTGTCATGGTGAAATTAGAAGGAGCGCGAGATTTGCGAAACTCACTTGTCTATATGAAAACAATCTCCGAACTTTGCCAAGTCGTTCTAAGATGTCAATCTTATGAGAGAGGGTACTCTCTCAACGATGAAATCGGAACGACTTGCCTAGCCTAAAAGTGTGTATTCACTTCCTCACGCGCGCTCCCCCCGAAATAAATGTGACACGATAAAAAAATGGCTACTTCACAGATGTCGTGGGCTTACCAATTACACACAACGTTTTGCG
>CALLKF010000199.1 GCA_938008535.1 uncultured Saprospirales bacterium
CATAATCATCAGCATATTGCTGTTTAGATTTTGTTGGCGATGTTAATGTGTAAGGTTTTAAGTATTTTGATTTTGAAAATAAATTTCTAAAATTGACTTCACCGCTTACTTGATAATCTTGTGTATTTTTTATGGTATTTCCTAGGCTACTTAAACCTAAGGGTGCCGCTGTCCAAGAATAAGAAGCACCGTAACGAGTTTTAACAGTTATCCAATCTAAAGAAGGAAATAACTGAAATGGCAAATTATAACTTGCATTAAAGATTTGTTCGTAATTGGTTGTTCTACCAAATTTCCAGAAATTTTTCATTACGGTATCTCGTTTTGCTTTCGAATCTAAAGCGCCAAACGGTTCATCGATACGTGCTTTGTTGGTTGCGGTAAAATCGACATTGATAGATTTTGTGATATTATATTTCACACTCCAAAAACGATCCCAAGTAAAATATTTATCAAAAGTTGGTCGTATAACTAATCCATCATTTCCAATATCTCGTATTTTAGTAGAACCATATTGACGATTGATATCTGTACGAAAAGAGATGCTATTCGGTTTCAGATTCAAGTTGAATTCTTTAAATGGCTTTAAGTGAATATTGTTGTTTTTTACTTTTTTAAGCGGTTGCCAAACAAGTGGTTTAGGTGAAAAATTCCAACCAATAGATCCACGATGTTTTTGTATTACTTCTTTTTCTATAATAGGATTTCGTTTGCTCGTTTCAGTAAATGCATACGACAAGGTGAAATTCTCAACATCATACACACGAGGTTGTTTTTCTGAATTGGTTCTTACTTTTTGTAAGTTAGTTACATTAACACTTTTGATAGTTGTAACATCTTGAATAATCTGTTTGATAGAATCTTTTGCTTGTTTTTTCTGAGCTTTTGATAAATCAGGATCAGCTTCAATAGTTTCAAATTTATCTTTTACTTTAATATCCAATTCATAAGGATCGTATTGTGGTGTAGAAATTGTTTGAGAAAACTGTGTATAAACTGGAATTTTTAAACCAGCTTTTTCTGGCAACAAATTTCCTAACTGTAGGTTTGCAGCAATATCGTATTGGTAGTAGTTATCTCGATAGCGTTGATTTAATTTTTGTTCCAAATCACCAAAACCTATCGTGTGCATATTTCCTGCAATGACTAAGTTTCCTAAATTTCCGAGTTGTAAATCAACTCTACCTAAAGCAGCCCAACCACCTTGTTCATCTAAACCAGACATTCGTAATTCATTCACCCAAATTTCAGCGCATTTTGAAAGGCCATCGTCTTTATTATCATTAATGCCAATAATTTGTTTTGGATTTTTTACACCAATCATCAACACAGCAGCCACTCCTAAATCTGGATTTCCTTTTACGCTTATTTTTTTACCATCTGTTTGCAGATAATCAAATGGTTGAATAATGGATGCATTTCGCTGGTTTCGTAATTGTTTTACTTTTGTCAACGAATCCAATGCAATATTTATCTGGTTAGAATCTGGCCAAATGAGACGTCTATCTGCATCGTTTTCTACATTATAAGCACCAGGTGGTGTTACCTTTAATGGAATTTCGTATTCATAGTAATTATCCGTAAAATCAGAACCAATGCGAATAAATGCATGCATATCGTCATCTTTTATTGGAAAAGAAGAACCTCTGTCGCCTGGATAATTTTCTGCGTGTGTAAATAATTTTAAGCGTTTATAGTTTCGTAAATCAATATTTGCTACTTTGAAAACAGCACGAGCATCACCATCGCGTAATTCACAAACTTGCAAACTCATTGCTTGTTCATTTTGCAAAGCATTATTATATCCGCTGATATTTTGTTCTCTACTGATTCCTGGTGGAATTGCGTAAGGAATTGGTTTTCGCGTTGTGTTTTCTTCTACACTAACTGCAGAAACATTAAAATCTGTAGTGTTTCCATTGTCGCCTGGTAACTCTTCACCTGGTTCTGCTAAAGATAAATCGTATCGGCGCCATTGATTTCTCAATAAACCAAATTGCGCAAACCGCAAGGTTACAGGTTGGTCAAAATCAGTTAAAAGTAAACGCACATATCGAATAGAACGAAAATCGGAAATATTACCAACTCGTTCAGTAAATTCTTTAATTGGAATTTTAAATTGATACCAATAAGCAGTATCATTTCCGTTTTGAATAATTGGTGCTTTCGAGGCAATATATGGTGAAGTTGCTAAACTATTTAAATCAAAAGGAACTTTATACTGATAATACTCTTCGGTTTCATTCAGCGTATTATCGTTGTTTAAATCTTCGTTATCAGGTTGCGTTTTTGAATTTCCATTTACATTTCCACCATTTAAGTTATTAGATGAGTTTCCTTGTGGATTAGCAAAACCTGCATATCGTTCAATAATTCCTGCTGATGACGGATATCTTCCATCTTTAGTAAAAACGTAATCATCACTTGATGGATCATTGTTTAGAGAGGTTGGATCTACAACAATTGTAGAAACTTTTGATAAGAAATTGTTGTAAAATATTTTTTCTGCATCGTTATTCAAACCATCTAAACCAACATCTTGGTTTTTAATTACATCAGGATCTGCATCAAACTGATTGGTTAATGCATTTGTGATTGTTGGAGTCACGCCCCATTTTGACGTATCAACTGTGGTTGCTGAATTTGGTCGTGGCAACCCGTTTTCATATTGTTTTCGCGAATCTTTTAAGATATCTTCAGAGATAGTTCCTAGCTGAATATTTAAATTACCTTTTCTGCTGGTTGATTGACCTTTAAATGGATCGAGTACCCAAAACTGAATAAATTCAATATTTGCTGCTTCAAAATCTGTTGTAGATTCTATAGTTCGCATGATACCAGCCCAACGTGTTTCTGGATTTTTTAATTTTCCGCTTGGGTCAACACCTTTTGAAAAGGTAGTTGGTTCTGTTTCATAATTATATTGTCCGCGTTCTTCTGGATCATAATGCATATCCAATGTAAAAATTGGCGGATTGGAAACGGTAGCATTTTGTTTGTTTACAAAAATTTCCTGTTCACTGAATTGTCTTGAATAAATATCAGCATTTGCTGTTGCAATGGCACCATCATCCATTGGATTACTGCTACTTTTTGAATAAAACACAGGGTCGATTGTGTACCATGACATCTTTGCTCTATTAAAACCGTAGATTAAACTATCACCTAATCGAGCTTCTGGAAATTTTTCCACACCAAATTCATTCAGCATATATTTTGGAGCTGATGATAATTGCCAAGCTAATGCATTTCCTTTCAAATCAAATAAAGTACTTGCACCTTCAAAATCATCTACGTAAACTGTTCCTGCATTGTCAACATCAATTGATTTTGCGTGACCAGGAATAAATCGTGCTGCTTCTGCTGAAACGGAAATTTTGGAAGGTGCTTTGGTATCTTGAGCCGTTATTTTGTTAAATGCACGCGTCAATCCTTTTGATTCTGTAGAGTAATTTAAATCTAATCCAATAATGTTATTTTTTACAGGATCGTCTCCTAAATTTACTTTTTGTGTAAAAGGTTTTTCTGCTAATCGTAAATGAGTTAAACCAATCGTGAAGTTTTTATTGACTGTGTAATCGATTCTTGTTCCAATCAATGATTTATTGACAACACCAAATAAAATATTATTTTCAAATTTTATATCGATTGGAATTCCTGAATTTAACACACCTTGATTTAAGATATTTACTTGTCCAATTCCATAATTCACCACATAATCTACATTTTCAGTAAGCAAATTTCCACCTGCACTTACACTGACTGAACCTTGTGGTAAATTAAACGCACCTGGTAATTGATAGGTACTATTATCAACTCCACGATACGAACCTTTTAACAAAAACCGATTGAATTCTGGAAATTGCAATGCAGCTGTTTTGGTTGTGTCGTATAAATAACGATAAGCGTATTTATCTGAAATTACAGGATCGTTGATTGCTTTTACCAATGCGCTACCAAATGGTTCTAACACAGGAAAATAGATTCGACCGTTTCTTGGATTAATAGTAACATTAGGAATAAAATCAAATCTACCATCTGGTTGTGGATCGAGTTGGTTATTTAAATTATCTAAATTTAAAACTGAAATTAATTGCTTGCCAGAAATTTGACCAGCATCTGGCAAATAGCGTTTTTGTCCACCACCTGGATCTTGATAATAGACATCAAAAAAGAATTGTTCTTGACTAACGTTATACGCATTTAATGAGTATACATTTTTCATCATCAAATCCCAAATTGGCGTAGTGGTTCTGATGGAAGTTGCTTTTAATAATTTCAATGCTAAGACTCTGTCTTTTGATTTTGAGCTATCAGCCAATGGTGGCAAATCAGTTGCGAACTCACCTACTTGAAATAATTTTCCGTTTATAGTGTATTGAATAGCAACTCCTAAAACTTCATCAGGACGCAACTGTTGATTTAATGAAATATAACCTAATTGTGTATTGATATAATATTCTGATGGAGCAAGTTTTCGTGCACTCGTTTTTTCAAAATCATCAACAGCACGTAAGCCATTATTATCCAAATAACTGATTACTCGGTTTGGATCTCGGAAATCTTCTGAGCCAGCATTTCGTGCTATAATGTCGTATAATCTATTTGACTTATTATCTGGAAAAGGACTCGTCGTTCCATTATTTACTGTTGGATTAAACAAGATATTATTTTCACCTAAATCTTGAAATGCTACAATTTCACGTACATCTTCTGTTTGTCGTGTTTTATTGGTTAACCATACTTCAACTTTATTTATTACTACTTGCGAGCCAACGAAAGGCAAACGACTTAAATTTTGCTCATAGGTATTTCTAAAATATTGAGTAATGAAAAAGTGTTTATTCTCTTCATATTCATCTGCTTTAATAGTGAATTTTTTGGTTTGTGCGCCATTTTCAATTCGAACATTTTCAGTTTTTGATTTTTGTTGCGATAAAATATTGGTAATCATAAAACGACCAAATTTAAATTGGGTTTTCATACCAAATAAATTTTGTGGTCCTTTGATGAGTGCACTACGCAACGGCAAACTTACATTTCCAAATTCCAATGCCTGAATGATATCATCTTCTTTTCCTTTATAACCTAACTTCAATTGGTTTTCGAAAGAGAAACCAGATTTTGTGTTATACGTAATTCCTAATTTTAATTTATCGCCAACAGATGCTTGTAAACCTAAATTAATATTCATATCAAAATCGAAATTGATATTTCTACGTTGGTTTTGTAATAATATTGGATTGTCGATGCGTTGTGAATTTACACCAACGGTTACATCTACATTTCCTGTTGGTTTAATTTCAATTTTTGTTCCACCTAAAAAACGATTGAACAATTCCGGACCTTGATATAAAAATGGCTGTTTGCTTTTGCGTTCAGCCAAATCAATTGCGCGCGAACGATTTAAGAAATAATCTTGTTCGGCTTGTGCTTTGGAATACTGCATATATTCTTCATACGTCATGTACGTTGGTGAACGATAATAGTTGTCGCCAATTTTTTCGTACAAAACAAATTTTCCTGTTTTCGGATCGTACTCTACTTTTTGTGTAATAATTTTCGGATCTTTTAAATCAATGTTTGTACTGGGCTTCGTTAATAGAAAATCTGTGTTTCTATCTTGAATTGGATATTTTAGTTTGGAAGAATCTTGTGAAAAGGAATTTTGCTGGCTCAAAAAAGCCAAAACAAAAAACATAGCACGTCCAATAATGTATGGTTTACTCCCTTTCACTAAAATATGTGTGTCTAAATGGCAAATTTACAAATTTTTTAAGCTAAGTTTTATCAAATCTTCCACAGATTGTACATCAATTCTATCATTTAATGCTTTTTGGACTGCTTTTTCGGCTTGTAGCTTTTGAAAACCAAGCATATTTAACGCAGCCAATGCTTCTTCTGTAATGACAGAACGTGAATTAGTTGAGATTGACATATCTAAAATATCTGCATTTGCACCTTTTTTCAATTTATCTTTTAATTCCAAAACTAAACGTTGAGCTGATTTTGGTCCAATTCCTTTTATCGATTGTATTAAACGAATATCTTCTTGAATTATTGCCTTGTGAAATTCTTGCGTAGTTAAAGAAGACAAAACTAAGCGTGCTGTGTTGGGTCCAACGCCTGAAACTGAAATCAAATGCAAGAACATATTTTTTTCTTCTTCAGAAATAAAACCATATAACACTTGTGCGTCTTCTCGAACTACTAAATGCGCAAATAATTTTACAGAAGCATTCAATTCAATGTGCGAATATGTATTTAATGTAATGTTGACAAAATAGCCAACACCGTTGCAATCTACATAAACATGCGTTGGTGTTTTGTGTGTAATTTTTCCTTGTAAGTATGCGAACATGTTTGCTTGAATGTTGATGTTGACAAAAGTATAAAAAATACATCAAATAAAGCATATTAAAATTTACCGAAACGTATATACATATTTTCAGATATTTGTTGCATGATTGATGGAAAAACAAGTAGATAGAATTGGTGATTCTAAAACTCAAAAAAAATCACAGTTCCGTAACTTCGAAAGTAAGCAAAGCTTACTTCTATGCGAATCTAAAACAAACTACAATTTACCACTTACGTTATACTTTTAATATTTTTCTATGTTTCTATGAGTTTAGCAATACAGTGTGACAAAAATATTATTTGCAATCTATCTTGCGTACTTTAATTTCGTCACCTTTGTGCAAAACTGGTGTTTTAGAAAAACCATTCCATTGCATTAAATCCTGTACGGTTACATCATCATATTTTTGTGCAATTGTCCATAAGTTTTCACCACCTTTAATTTTGTAGGTTTCAAAACAGTTTTTATTTTTTGCTAAAATTTTTATTGGATTTATTTTATCAATAATAGATGTGGAATCTTTTTGTGCTTCTTTAAATGCAATAAAATCTATTTCTTCTTGTGTTTCAATTTTCGCACTTAATAAATCTTTCAGACGATTGCTGATATAATTAAATCGTACAAATTTCTTGTAATCATTATTGTGTACATAAATAAGCAATTCGTCATCAACATCGATAAAGTTGCCGTTTAGTTCGTTCCATCGTCTTATTTCTTTTACTTTTACATGAAACCAATTCGCAATAAAACCTAAGTTATCTCCTTGTTTCACTGTATAAACAACTACTTTATAATTATCTTCATCTTCTTTTATAAGTTCTGGTGTGCTAATTTTTTTACTAGTTGATGTATTAGTATTTAATGGTTTTACTGTCGATTTCTCAGGTGCTTTTACAATTTTACCCGTTGGTGTTTCTTCATTTTTAGTTGGCTTTTTAACCGTAACTACTGCAACAGGAACATCTTTTTGCGTTGTTTTATTTTTATCAGTTTTTGAATCTGTTTTTAACGCAACTGGTTTGGTTTCTTTTGGTTTTGGTGTTTCTTTTACTGCAACAGGTTTTTCAACTTCTTTTGGTTTGGTTGGTAGGATCTTATTTTTTAATTTTGTAAAAAATGATTCATCGTCAATTGCTTCTTTATTGTCAGATTTTAGTTTTGATGATGGATTGTTTTTTCCCTTTACAATTGGTTCTGTAGAAAACTCATCTTTATTTTTTACCACCAATGCAACTGGTTCATCACAATTTTCTATAACTGGCGATTCTTTAGGCGAACTTACTGGACGCACCACTTTGGGTACCACTAATTTTTGCGCAACGGTAACATTTTCTGCTTTCACATACAACGAATCTTGATACTGATTAAATGCAGTAAATCTTGAAACTGGAATATTCAATGTAAAATCTGCTGGAATTAAAGTGGTTAATAAAGATGGATTTTCATCAATAATTACTTGTTTCGGAATACCTATGATACTTTCTAAATCGCCAACCGTAATTTTTTCTCGAACTGTCACGCGCTGCGTTTGTTCTCTATCAATGATTGCTGGCGCGATGCCATATTTATTTGCATATTTCATGGAATATACAATGGCAATAAACGATGGAACATACGCGCGTGTTTCAGCTGGCAAATATTGACGAATGTCCCAAAAATTATGCGAACCACCAGCTTTACGAATTGCCTTATTTACGTTGCCAGCGCCACAATTGTAGGATGCAATGGCTAGTTGCCAGTTTCCGTATAAATCATACATTTCTTTTAAATAATGCGCTGCTGCTTCGCAACCTTTATATGGATCGCGTCGTTCATCTACTCGCTTTGAAATACCTAACTCATAGCGCAAACCAGTGCTATACATAAATTGCCACAAACCACTGGCACCTTTAGGAGACACAGCAAACGGATTTAATGCAGATTCAACCACTGCTAAATACTTCATTTCTTCAGGCACACCATTTTGTGAAAATATTTGCTCAAAAATTGGAAAGAATTTTTTTGATCGACCTAACATTTTTGCAATATGTTCTTTTCGTTTTGTGTTATACGAAATAAATTTTTGAACATGTTCATTATAATCTAACGGAATCGTTTGTTGAACTTTTTTTAAACGCACTGCAATTTGCGCACTCATCACCACAGGATCCGGATCGTCCTTAATTAATTGCTCTTCAGTCGGAATTTCCAATTCACTTGATGCATCTTTGTATTGCGAATTTTGCGCTTTAGCAACAAATGATGAAAAAGAAACCAGAGCAATTATATATAATTTATGGTATTTAAGCCAACTCATTTTTGCAAGATATGAAAAAAATAAATGCTCACAAGGAATTAACTATTTTTTAGTGTTTTTTGATAAAATCATAATTCCAAATTCAGTTCAAATAAAACTGATTTTCCATCATCGTTATCAGCAACTAAAATCAAGTTATAATTTTTATTTTCAGAATGATCAATACAAACTGATTCAATTTTCTGTTTAGTAAAAGCAATATCAATCTTATCTAATTCAGCATAATTTTTAATTTCTAATTCTGATTGGTTAATTTGTTTCGATGCATTTTCAACAACAGCCAAAACGCTTCCAATAATTTCGCCGTCATCATAAGCATTATTGGTATTTTCGGCAGACGCTGTTAAAAATAAAATGTCATTTTTTTCATCGTAACAAGCACCCGAAATTCCTAATTGAATGCCTTGTAATGCATCAATTTCTATTGGAATCACTTTAAATTTATCTGGAAATTTTTTCTTCAAAATATTATGATCTGTAATAATCAAATGATTTGGCTGTTCTGTGGTTGCTCTATTAAAAAATAATAATTTATCGCCACAATCAGTAAAACCTTCAATATTCATTTCTTTAAAAAAATGGCGTTCTCTGAATAAATTATTAAACGAAGTGGTACTTATTTTTTTTATCGAATTATTATTTGTTAAATCAATCCAAAAAGAAACATCGCGTTGTGGTGATTTGGAGCCAGAACCAACAATATATAGCATTTCATCAATAATGGTTGCGCATTCTAAATCTGGTTTGTCTGGTTTTGGAATACGTTCACCTTCAAAATCAAATAATTTTATACGATTCGTTTCATTCCAATTTTCATCCAAACAAAGCACATAATTTACATCATCACCGATTATAAATATGGTGTTTTTGTAAAATTCTAAAGCAGAACCAGACGGATAATTTATTATTTTTTTGCGTACTAAATTTATTTGCATAATTTCACCTTTACATGAATCGTTTTTTAGAAAAACTTGGAAAGGAAGATACTACATATTTACCAAAAATAGATGCTCATTTTTTTGTGGCAATTTTTGTTTTGTTGTTAGCAGCCATAAAACAATTATATGGCTTCCAACATCAACTTGATATTACTTTTTTTGATGAAACTGAATATTTGCATAAAGGCGTTGGCTTGGCTTCAAAAGTATACAACGATTGGGGTCCGAGTTATAATTTATGGTATTTTTTTGTTTCAAAATTCACAAAAAATAATATCGACACATTTTATCTGAACGTATCTATTTTATTGACAATTACACCAATTTTGTTGTATGTTTTTTTAGTGTTTCATCGTGTGCAAAGAACGTTGGCTTTATTGTTGTCGTTATCATTTTTAATGCAAGAATTATTGTTGAATAATTTCACTTATGTTAGTCATTTTTGTTTATGTATTTTATTAATTGGATTTATTTTTATTGCCATCACAAAAAAAAATGAACACAAACTAATTATTGCTATTTCGGCTGCATACATATGTATGTATGCGCGACAAGAATTTTTGCTGTTCGTTGCTTCGTTGTTGGTTTTGTATGTGCTTCAAATAATTTATCAAAAGAAAATTCAATTGCATTTTAGCTACTTATTTCTGCTTTTGGTAATAGTTGGTTTGTATGTAATTTTTGGACCACTTTCTATGCAAGCAGAAGGAATGGATAGAAGTTATTTTGCGTTTATGCAGCATTTCGTAAAAAACTATATGTTCTGGAATCGCAAATATTATTCGATTGATGAATTACGTGCATTGAATTTATTTGATGATAGCAAAACGATGTTTCAATGTATGTTCGCAAATCCGTTTTTATTTGGCAAACATATATTGACGAACATCGCAAATTATTTCATTAACGTATTTTTTTATATCGAAAGTTATTTGTTACCAAAACCAATTTTTCATTACTTAGGCAAAGCGAAACATTTATTATTTATTGGTGTTTCAGGATATTTGGTGTATCTTTTTTTTAAAGAAAAATTTATCAAGAAAACAATACGATTAGCGCAAGAACATAATATGGTGTTTTTGATTTATGTTGTTTTTTTATCGCTGAGTTTTTTCTCTATTGTGTTTATTTATCCAAACAGACATTATATAATTATGCAGTTTTTTTGGTTGATTTTATTTTTAGGTTTTCTGTTAAAAGACAAAGCAAAATTAATTAACAACAACTTTATTTTTTATGGAATTATTTTATTTATCTTATTTTTTGTTCCTACATCAAACCATGTTTCGTTCTATACTTTATCGAACAAAGATGCACAGAAACAACCGAATTTAAAGGCAATTCAATATTTAACTACGTATAATAATAACCAACCAACTGTTTTTTTTACTACTGAAAATGGTTTTGAAACCTATTTGCCAAAAAACTACAAAGCACTATTCATGAATGCAGATGATTTGAAACCATACTTAGTAAACAATGATTTTAAATTAAGCAAATTTGTAGAAGATAAAAAAATTGACATCTTTTACATGAATGAAAAATTGACATTTTATGTTGATTACGCCAAAGTCAAAGAAACTGAATTATTGCTACATCATCCAGATAGTTTAGGATTTAGAAAACAATTGCTAGATACTTCAACACAAGCATATTTGCTGGTAAAAGACAATTAACTTTCCAAATATTTCCCAACAATAGGCAATCTTCTTCCTGAGCCAAATGCTTTTGGTGATACTCGTAAAATTGGTGGTGTTTGGTGACGTTTAAATTCATTTCTGTTAACCATTCGTAAAATGCGAGTAATTAATTTTTCATCGAAACCTAAGTTTTCCAATTCATCAGGTCCTTGCCTATTTTCTATATACTCAAATAAAATTTTATCTAAAATAGAATAATCAGGCAATGAATCTGAATCTTTTTGTCCAGGCCGCAACTCAGCACTTGGTGCTTTTGTTAAAATATGATCTGGAATAATTTCTTCGTCTTTATTGATGTACTTACACACTTCATAAATCTGCGTTTTATACACATCAGCCAACACAGCCAAACCACCGCACATATCGCCATACAGCGTGCCATAGCCAACTGCAGCTTCACTTTTGTTGGTCGTGTTCAATAAAATATAACCGAATTTATTACTCAACGCCATCAGATAATTTCCGCGAATTCTTGCCTGCAAATTTTCTTCTGTAACATCAAACGGTTTGTTTTCAAAATGTGGTTGTAAGATTTTATCATACACATCAAATACTTCTTTTATCGGAATGATTTTGTGTGGCGAACCCAATGTTTCCAATAGTTTCAGCGAATCATCAACAGAATGTGATGTCGAAAATTGCGAAGGCATCAATACACTCAACACGTTTTCTTTTCCAAGTGCACGAACTGCTAAAACCAACACCAATGCCGAATCTACACCACCGCTTAATCCTAAAATGGCTTTCTTAAATCCTAATTTTTGAAAATAATTTTTAATACCACAAACCAATGCATCATGAATTAATTGAATAGAAGAACAGTTTTGAATTTTAAATTCTGAATTCTGAATTATTGTATTGTCTTCATTTATTTCATAAAATTTTATAGCTTCTACAAAATAATCAAACTCATCAATTACATTACCTTTTGCATCAACCACTAAACTTCCGCCATCAAAAATTAATTCAGTTTGCGCGCCAACGCAATTGCAATAAAACACAGGCAAATTAAACGCAGTCGCATTTTTACGAACAACATCAATTCTTTTTTTTGCCTGATTATAATTAAAAGGCGACGCAGATAAATTGAATAAAATATCAGGTTGCAATTTTGCCAGTTCTGCAATAGGATTTATTTTATATAACGGATTTTGTTCACCAGTGTCCCAAATATCTTCACAAATAGAAATCGCTAATTTTTTGCCTTTAAATTCGAAAATATCAAATGAATGATTCGGTTCAAAATATCGATATTCATCAAACACATCATACGTTGGCAATAAGGTTTTATGTGCTAAAAATTGCACTTTACCATCAGCAATAAAATACGCAGAATTGAATAAATCTTTTCCGTTTTTTGATGGATTTTTAGATGGCGCACCAACTACTACAGCGATTTTATTTCCACAAAATTCTGCTAATTTTTGAATTATAGTTGAGCATTCATTTATAAAATGATGAAATTCTAAAAAGTCGCGTGGTGGATAGCCACAAACCGATAATTCACTAAATAAAATCAAATCTGCATTCTCTGCAATTCCTTTTTCAATAGCAGTTTTCATTTTTTCAAAATTGCCGTTGAAATCACCAATCATATAATTCAGTTGTGCTAATCCTATTTTCATGATGTAAAAGTAATATAATAAGATACGTTAACAAAATATCGACATGGCGATTTTTATCTTATTTTTGCAAACAAAATTCAGTTCAAATGAATCCATTTCAAAAAATAATTGGCATTGCATTTTTGATGCTTGCTACCTATTCTTGTACTTGCAATCGTTCGCAAAATCAAGCAAAAAAAGAAAAAGAAATTAATGCATCAACAGTTGATGTAAATATAGTTCGTTTTGAGAAAGAATTACATGCTTGTAAACCTGAAACGATTGAAATCGATTTAGAAAAATTAAATCAAAAACATAAATTATTTTATCCAATTTACTACAATCAAGTATTAAATATTCCTGCGGTTGGAGACAAAACTGCTCAATTAAAAGTAATGCAGGATTTATTGACTAATAAATATAGTGTTGCCTTATATGACACTGTTCAGTATAAATTTCCAGATTTAAAATTTTTAGAAGATGATTTGCAAACTTGCTTTGCTAATTACAAATCATATTTTCCTAAAAAACCAATACCAAAAATTTATACGTGTATTTCTGAGTTTTCGTATTCTGTTTTTACCATCGCTGATAGTTTAATTGGAATTTCGTTGGATAAATATTTAGGATCAAAATACATTTACTATGCTTCCGTTTTCCAAGAATCATCGTATATGATTCCAACTTTTGATAAAAAATTTATGGCAATTGATGTTGCAAATGCATTAGCATCTAATGTTATTGATGCACCAAACGACAAATCTACGTTGTTGGATAAAATGCTAACCGAAGGAAAAATCTTGTATTTTATGCAAAGTGTTTTACCTAAAAAAAAGGATGCTGATATTATTAAATACACAGAGCAACAATACAAATGGTGCATTGAAAGTGAAGCACAAATCTGGACGTATTTTTTAAATCAGAATATTTTGTATGACACCAGATTTGAACAATTTAAATACGTGAAAGATGGACCGTATACTTATGGAATGCCAAAAGAAAGTCCAGGTAAAGTTGGTGCGTGGCTTGGCTGGCAAATTATCAGAAAGTACATGCAAGAAAATTCGAATACCACATTGAAGCAATTGATAGATGAGAAAGACGGACAAAAAATTTTAACAGCATCGAAATACAAACCAAAGACTTAAACTACAAGTTGATATTTATTCTTTTTATTACTGATAATTGTCATTAAATATTTCTAAACGCTGTTTTAATTTTGTAAAAAAAATAAAATGGATATTAATATAAACGGACACACAAAACTATCAGACATTCAACATGAATTTATGAATCGTTTTCCATTTCTAAAATTGGAATTCTATAAGCACACACATCACGAAGGTGAAATTTCCAGCAATGCTGATAAAATAAATTTATCACACACAATTAACGACATTAACTCATCTGCAACTGAATTTGAATGGCATATAAGTGGACAAATGACCGTGAAAGAAATGGAAGCTGATTTTCAAGATAAATTAAAAATTGGTGTTCACGTTTTTCGTAAGTCTGGAATTAATTGGTTGCAAACAGGTGCGACAGACAACTGGACGTTAGCAGAACAAAATACACATGCAAAAGAAATGCTGGAAGAATTACCTAAAGAAGAACCTGAAGATTACCACGAACACGAATAGAACTCCATCATTACATATTGATTTGCAAACCGTCAAAAGCTAGAAAAACATTATTAGGTAATTCTTTTTGTACTTCATCCTGCAAACCTAAATGATGCGAAATGTGCGTAAAATAAGCTCGTTCAGGTTTTATTTTAGCAACGATTTCTAGTGCTTGTTGTAAATTAAAATGCGAATAATGTGTTTCTTTTCGCAATGCATTTAACACCAAAATTTTTGTTCCTTTTATTTTTTCCAACTCTTCATCAGCGATAAAATTGGCATCAGTAATGTAAGTAAAATCATTTATTCGAAAACCTAAAACAGGCAATGTTTTATGTATCACGCGAATCGGAACAAACGAAATATCATGAATAGAAAACGGATTTTCATCAATTGTATTTAATTGAATTTGCGGCGCGCCCGGATATTGCTGCTCTTCAAACGCATAACCAAATTCTCGTTTCAAGGTTTGCTGCACAATTTCTTCAGCATACACATCAATTTTTTTATTCAATAAATAATTAAACGGACGAATATCATCTAAACCAGCCACATGATCTTTGTGTCCATGCGTAAACAAAACAGCATCTAAATCCTGCACATTTTCGCGCAACATTTGCGAACGAAAATCTGGACCAGTATCAACAACCACAGTAGTTTCGGTAGATTGTATCAACAACGAAGTTCGCGTGCGTTTGTCTTTTAAATTAGTAGATTGACAAACTTCGCATTTGCAAGTAATTACCGGAACGCCTTGCGATGTGCCTGTGCCGAGAAAAGTGAATTGCATGTTTAGTTGTGAGTTGTTAGTTGTTAGAAAAAAATTAGTCTAACACCAATTTATGTTGAGCAACTTTATTGAAAATTTCTAATTGCTTATCGTCCAAACCATCGCTGGTTAAAACAACTTGATGCATAATTTCTATCAATGCATTGATGCGCGATTCGGTATCATAAAATTTATTGACAACAGCCACGCGTTTATCTTCTAAAATGCAATAGCCGGATTGGAACGAACCTTTTTCGTAGCGAACAACATATTTGTTCTCTTTCATAATCGATTCGAGCAACGTTAAAGTAGTAGCATTATATCTAAAAGCCATGATGTAAAAGTAGCAAGTTATTAGGTATTAGTTATTAGATTTTTTGCACAAATAATAATCTTTCCACATAAAACCTACCTAATCCATAGAGAAATAAAAAAATTGTATCTTTAAAACACAGATTTTAAATTTCAAACCGTAAAATGTTATCTAAAAAAACAAAATACGCTATCAATGCATTGGTTTATTTGGCAAAAAAACCACCGAAACAGCCGATTTTAATTAGTGAAATTGCTGAACATGAACATATACCAAAAAAGTTTTTAGAAACTATTTTGCTGGATTTGCGCAATGCTGGCATTTTAAATTCTAAAAAAGGAAAAGGTGGTGGCTACTATTTAATAAAAAAACCAAGCGAAGTAAATTTGGCTGAAATTATTCGGTATTTTGATGGTGCAATTGGACTGTTGCCTTGCGTTACACATAAATATTACGAAAAATGCGATGAATGCGAAGACGAAGTTACTTGTGGAATTCGTCACGCGTTTTTACAAATTAGAAATGAAACGGTTGAACTGTTAAAAAAAGATACGCTGGAAAAAATTATTAAGAACGAAGAAAAGCTGAAGAAAAATGCTGACAAATGATACGCTGAAATTTTTAAAAGAATTAAGCAAAAATAATAATAAAGAATGGTTTGAAAAGAACCGAAAACGCTACGACAACGCGCAAACCGAAATCAAAACTTTTATTGCTGCTTGGATAAATAATTATGGCAAAAAAGATGAAAGCATTTCACACTTAGATCCTAAAAAATGCATTTTCAGAATTAATCGTGATGTGCGGTTTTCTGCAAACAAAGCGCCTTATAAAAATAATTTGGGTGCGTATTTAACTAAAGGTGGAAAGAATACAAATTTGGCTGGTTTTTATTTACACATTGAGCCAAATAATTGTTTTTTTGGTGCTGGAAATTATATGCCAATGCCAGATCAGTTAGCAAAAATTAGACAAGAAATTGATTATAATTTTTCTGATTTTAAAAAGATAATTTCATCTAAAAAATTCAAAGATAGTTTTGGTGATTTAAGCCAAGAAAATAAACTCAAAAGACCACCAAAAGGTTACGATGAAAATAATGTTGCGGTTGAATACTTGAAACTAAAAGGATTCACAGTTTTCAAAAAATTATCTGATGAAGAAATTACTTCAAAAGATTTTGTAAAAACAATTACAGAACTTTCCGCAACCGTAAAACCATTCATTGATTTTCTGAATGGTGCTGTTGAGTAATTTTATGCTTTATCAAAACCTTAAATAAATAGTATTATCACATTCAAAACAAAATTATCTTTCAGATAATTGCTATTTTTGATTTATGGCAAAAGAAGTTTCATTTCCGAAAGAAAAAATCAAGATTTTATTATTAGAAGGTTTGCACCAATCTGCATTCAACGAATTTCATAAAAAAGGATACACAAGCATTGACAGCTACAAAGAAGCAATGACTGAAGAAGAATTATTGGCTTGCATCGAAAACTATCATATTATAGGTATTCGTTCTAAGACAAATTTAACTGCAGCCGTTTTAGAGAAAGCAAAAAAACTCATGACTATTGGTTGTTTCTGCATTGGAACCAACCAAGTAGATTTAAAAAAAGCGACTGAATTAGGTATTCCTGTTTTTAATTCACCATATTCAAACACACGTTCAGTTGCCGAATTAATCATTGGAAATTCCATTATGCTGTTGCGAGGAATTCCACAAAAAAACAAAGCAGCACATGAAGGTAACTGGCAAAAAACAGCTTCAAAAAGTTATGAGTTGCGTGGCAAAACCATTGGTATTATTGGCTATGGTCACATTGGAACACAAGTTTCTGTGATGGGTGAAAGTATGGGTTTGAAAGTAATTTATTTTGATGTAGAACCGAAATTGCCTTTAGGAAATGCAAATGTTGTTGACACGTTAGAAGAATTATTCCAAAAATCTGACATAGTAACATTACATGTGCCTGCAACACCTCAAACAAAAAATATGATTGGCGAAAAAGAATTTGCACTCATGAAAGATGGTGTTATTTTCCAAAACCTTTCGCGCGGAACAGTAGTAGATATTGATGCGTTGGCTGCTGCCGTAAAAAGTGGAAAAGTTGGTGGTGCTGCTGTTGATGTTTTTCCTGTTGAACCAAAACAAAATGGCATTGGCTTTGAATCTCCATTAATTGGTTTAGATAGTGTAATACTAACACCACATGTTGGTGGCTCTACACAAGAAGCACAAGAAAATATTGGCTCTGAAGTTGCTGTAAAACTAACTGGCTTTTTAGATAATGGAAGTACGTTAGGTTCCATGTCAGTACCAGAAATTAGTTTATCTATCCAACAAAATACACGTCGAGTATTGCATTTCCATCATAATGTTCCTGGTGTTTTAAGCGAAATAAATTCAATTCTTTCAAAACATGATGTAAATATTTTAGCACAATATTTAAAAACGAACGAAACCATTGGTTACGTTGTTTTAGATGTTGATGCGAACGCTGATTTAGAAATGATGGAAGATTTAAAGAAAGTAAAAAACACGATTAAAGCTAGAATATTATATTAAGTAGATACGTTAAATAATTTTATTTCGTTTATACTATCATGAGAAAGAAAGTCATTTTATTGATTTGTTTATTGATTGTATTTGCGAGTTCTTACATCTACTTTCATTTCTTTAGTTCACTTCAAAATAAATATCTTACAAAAGAGCAAAAAGTAATGGTGCAAAATATTCCGTATTCTGTACAATTATCAACTCTCAACATTGAAAAAAATCAACTTTATTGTAACTATAAATCAGCAAATAAAAAAGAGAAAATAGCTTTAATAAACAAAGCAAAAACACTTTATATTGAACAAATCTCAAATCATATTTTTCCTTATTGGTATGGCACAAAATGGGATTTTAATGGTACAACACAAACACCACAACAAGGCAAAATTGCATGTGGCTATTTTGTAACAACTATTTTAGAAGACATAGACTTTCCTTTAAACAGAGTTTCATTAGCGTGCATGGCTTCAGAAGAAATGATTAAAAATCTAACACAATCGAAATACATCTATCATATTTCAAACACTTCCATTTCTGCTTTTGAAAGTAAAATAAAAGACATTGGAAAAGGAATTTACATTGTTGGCTTAGACAAGCATACAGGATTTATATTGTATGATGAAAAAGGAGTTTTCTTTATACATTCAGGTGGCCGATTTCCTTGTCATGTTCGTAAAGAAAAAATAAAAGAAAGTCCTACCATAATAAAATCCCAATATAAAGTAGTTGGAAAAATTTCTGACGATGAACAATTTATCCTAAAATGGCTAAGCTATTAAATATCAAAATGAATAAAAATTATTATTCTTTGTGATAAACCAACAATGGAACTTTGGTTTGCATTGCCATCAGTTTCGTATTACTTTGCATAAATAATCTTTCTAAAATTGTTTTTTTATGTGTAGACATTACTACTAAATCTACTTGTTTTTCTTCCAAGTAATGATCAATTCCTTCTTTTACATCTGCGCCATCAACAGTGTCTAATTTTATTTTTTCTTCACCAAATGCACGGTTTAACTGAATCATCAAATGTTCATTAATTGGTTCGAAGAAAAATCCAGTATTAACATTGAGTAAGGTTACGTTATGTGCACCAATTTCATCAGATAGTGCAAATAATTTATGTAATACAGAAGTATCATCTTCCTTCAATTCATCTAAATAAACAATTGAAAATATTCCGTCAAATACAGCATCTTTTGGCACTAACAACACTGGAACTTCAACACGCATTAATACTGAACTAGCATTACTTCCAATTAGTTTATTCACTAAATTATTGTCGCCAGTGGTTCCCATAACTAACAAATCACACGCATTATTTTTAGTAAAAGAAATAATTTCATCCGTAATGGTTCCCATTTCAACAGTTGATTCTACATCAAAACCTTCTTCTTCCAATTTAGATTTCAAAGCTGCAGTTTGGTTTTCAGCAGAAATTCTAATATCATCTAATAACTGCTGTGGAATTACTGTTTCCACATGTGTATACATGGTTGCAGGAATGTTGTAGGAATGAAACAAATGAATGGTAGCAGTTGATTTGTTGGCAAGATATTTTACAACTTGCAATGCTTTTTCAGATGCTTCTGAAAAGTCGGTTGGAAATACAATTTTTTTCATATGCTTATTATTTTTTTTAAGAATTTGATTTTCGTTTGTGATTACGTTGCACAATTGCATTACATTCACTAAGTAACATTTACACTAACAAAGTTTAACAGAAATCAGCAATTTAACCATGATTAAAATCATGTTGTTATTTGAATTAAATCAGTTTAAAGAAGTTTCGCACACCATGTAAGTTACCAAAATTTTGGCACAAATGCAGAAGTATTTTTGATGTAGTCTTGGTATACAATATTGTCTTTGTATTTGCTTTCCAGCATTGGAACACCTGACACTTTGGTGAGCAGCCACGTTAATGTAATTGGTGAAAGTATGCTGATAAATGTTTGAATTGGATGAAAGAAATTAATTGAAATAATCCAGATGGACCACCACATTAACGCTTCACCGAAATAGTTTGGATGTCGTGTATATTTCCACAAACCTGTTGTTAAGATTTTACCTTTATTTTCAGGATTTTTTTTGAAAACATTCTTTTGATAATCACCAACTGCTTCAAAAATAAAACCAATCAACCATAGAAAAATTCCTACATAAGTAAGATTTGAAATTGGTGTAAAATATTGATTCGAGTGTATCATCGGCAATGCAATAATGAACATAAAGAAACCTTGCAACAAAAATACTTGCAGCAATGCACCTAGACATTGCGGAATATTTTTCTTCGTCCATAATTTTCTGAAATTAATATAACGCCAATCTTCTGGTTGATTCCAGTTCTTCATTAAAATATGAAAAGCCAGTCGAAAACCCCAAATAAAAACTAAGTAATGTATTATCGTAGAAGTTGTAGTAACACCGCGAACGCCTTGTAAATAGAGTTCTGCGTTCATTTCAAAAATAAACGCCAGCAAACAAAAACCCAAACTCCAAAATATGTCAACAATGCTGTTGTTTTTCAGCACTTGCGCAATTACAAAAACAATACTCATAAAAATGAGAATGATTGAAAGAGGTGCCAAATAAGTTTGCATGTTTTATAATTCTAACAACGCTTTTACTGGATCAACGCCAACCAACATTTTTTCTGGATTTTCTAAATAATCTTTTACAGAAACTAAGAACCCAACACTTTCTTTTCCATCAACAATTCTATGATCATAACTCAAAGCCAAATACATCATCGGTCTGATTTCTACTTTTCCGTTGATTGCCATGGGTCTGTCTTGTATTTTATGCATACCTAAAATAGCGCTTTGCGGTTGGTTGATAATTGGTGTTGACATTAACGAACCGAACACACCACCATTCGTAATTGTGAATGTGCCGCCTTCCATATCTTGCATCGACAAGTTACCATCTCGACCTAATAATGCTAAGCGTTTAATGTCTTTTTCTATTTCAGCAAAACTCATACTTTCTGCATTTCTGATAACCGGAACCACTAAACCTTTTGGCGTAGAAACCGCAATAGAAATGTCGCAAAAATCATGATACACAATATTTTCATCGTCTATGTAAGCGTTGATTGATGGATATTTTTGAAGCGACAACGTACATGCTTTGGTGAAGAACGACATAAAACCTAAACCGATTCCATTTTTTTCTTCAAACGATTTTTTATACGTATCACGAATTTGATTGATGCGTGTCATGTCCACTTCGTTGAACGTAGTTAACATAGCCGTTTCATTTTTCACAGCAACCAATCTGCGAGAAATCGTTTTGCGCATACGCGACATTTTTTCTATTTTTTCACTTCGTGAAAAGTTGTTAGTCGATAGTCGATGGTCGATGGTTTTTTCAGCTTCTTTCTTTTCTATGGACTGTGTACTATCCACTATGGGCTTTTCAACTTTCAACGCATCTTCTTTGGTGATTCTTCCATCAACACCAGTTCCATTTACATCTTTATTTTCAACACCTTTTTCGTCTAATATTTTTTGTGCTGCTGGCGATGCGGCGCCTGTTGCGTAGGTTGTATTTTGGTCATTGGCAATTTGTGATTGGTCATTAGTTGCTTTTGATTCAGCTTTTGTTTCTTCTATCTTTGCTTCTTCTTTTTTCTCTTCAACTTTCTCTATTGACTGCTGACTATTGACTATCGCCTGAACACCATCTGTATCAATAAATGCTACTACTTCGCCGATTTTTATATCATCGCCTTCTTTTGCAACAAAGCTTATTGTTCCTGAAACTTCTGCAGGCAATTCAAAGGTTGCTTTATCAGATTCAAATTCGGCTAATGGTTGATCTATTTTTACAAAATCACCATCCTTTACTAACCAAGATGCCAAGGTTACTTCTGTTACCGATTCGCCAACGGTTGGTACTTTTATTTCTATTTTGCTCATTATTTAGATTATTAGATATTTAGATTCAAGATTATTAGACAAATTTAGTTCTTTATTAGTTTAATATTCTCCAATTTTTATTGTGTTTAATGGTGTTACATTATAACCAGATTCTAAAAAAATAACTGCTCTAGAATCTGCAGTTATATTCTGATATAATTTGAATTTTAACCATGTAAAATTATGGTTTGTATTACCAAAACTATCATCCATTATAGCCAAGTAATATATTCCTGTACTTGTATCAACTTTACTCATATCAATACTTACAGTTAATCCAGATGGATTGTAATTGAAAATTTGATATGGCAAAATGTGTTGATTACTAAAATTACTTTGAGAAATTGTGTCATTTATTAAAAATGATTTGAATCTAAACAACGAATCATAGGCAAAAAAATCATTTCTTACCGAACCAAATCCAAAACTAGTTTCAGAAAGAAATTCCAAATGTGTGTAGATAGCAACTAAATCAGATTGTCCATCATCATTTACATCATAATACAGTGTGTCTATTTTGGTAGTGTCAAAATCAGCATTAATTTTAAAAGTATCATTATATACTTTGCGTATGAATATTGGTGCATTATTTTCTTTCATATTACACGATATAAATCCGAATAACAACATTATTAGAATGCAATAAATTGTATTTAAAATATGTTTCGTATGTTTTATCATTTATACTATAATTAATTTCAACTAAACGCCAATTCTACCAACGCTTTCTGTTCTTTTTCATGCAGTTTACTGAAACCAGTTGCAGGTGATGCTGCTTGTGGTCTTGCTATGCATTGTAAGTATTTTGCTTTGCTGTAATTTAATAATAAGAAGCCATACGCACCCATATTTATTGGCTCTTCCTGAACCCAATGGAATGTTGCTTTACCATATTTTTTGATAATGGCATCCAGTTGCGTATCTGCTAATGGATATAACTGTTCCAAACGCACAATAGCTACATCGGTTCTATTATCAGCTTCTTTTTTTGCTAATAAATCATAATAAATTTTACCAGTACATAACAACACTTTTTTTACTTGCATCGCCTCTACTGTATTGGCATCATCAATTACTTCCTGGAATTTTCCTTCGTATATTTTAGAAATATTGTCCACGCATTTTGGATGGCGCAACAATGATTTTGGCGACATATTGATCATTGGTTTTCTGAACGACCAAGCTAATTGTCTTCTTATTGCATGGAAGAAATTGGCTGGCGAAGTGATGTTAGTCACCACCATATTATTTTCACCACATAATTGCAAGAAGCGTTCTAAGCGTGCCGAACTGTGTTCTGGACCAGCGCCTTCATAACCGTGTGGCAATAACAAAACCAAACCACTTTGTCTGTTCCATTTTGTTTCACAAGATGCAATGAATTGGTCGATAATAATTTGTGCGCCGTTATCGAAATCGCCGAACTGTGCTTCCCAAATGGTTAATGGTGCTGGCGATGGCAAGGAATATCCAAACTCAAAACCTAAAATTCCATACTCAGATAAGTGTGAATTAAAGATTCTGAATTTTCCCTGATTACCATCTTCAGCAATAAAATCTAAACGATTGTATTCTGCGCCAGTTACTTCATCATACAAGCACGCGTGACGATGTGAGAACGTTCCACGTTTTACATCTTCGCCACTTAAACGCACATCTTTTCCATCTAATAAAATAGAACCGTATGCTATTAACTCACCAGCAGCCCAATCTACTGTGTTGTTTTCACGCATCATTATTCTGCGTTGTTCTAAATATTGTTGTATCTTTTTTAATGAATTGAATCCTTCTGGAACTTTCACCAATGCTTTAATTATCTTAACTAAATTCTCTTTCGATATTTTAGTTTCTGGCGATGATTGAAAATCTTGTGCAGTTGCTTTTCGCAAAGCACTCCAAGCTAATTCGGTTTTTTGTGGTGTGTATTTTTTTTCTTGTTGCTTATAATCATTCAACCGATTTTGCAATTCGCTCCAAAAATTTTCTTCTAATTTTTTTGCCATTTCTGCTTCGGCAATTCCCCAATCATACATCTTTTTATTGTATAAATCTCGAACACCAACATGGTCTTTTATAATCTTATACATTTGTGGTTGCGTATAAGATGGATCATCGCCTTCGTTGTGGCCCCATTTTCTATAACAAACCATATCAATAAAAACGTCTTTATTAAATTTCTGACGATATTCTGCGGCCAACTCTGCAACATAGGTTACACATTCTACATCATCACCATTAACATGAAAAACAGGTGCTTGAATAGTGGATGCTATAGAAGTGCAATAATTGGAAGTTCGTGCATCATCAAAGTCAGTAGTGAAACCAATTTGGTTATTGATCACAAAATGAATGGTGCCGCCTACTGTATATCCTTTCAGCGATTGCATTTGCAACACTTCATAAACAATACCTTGTCCAGCCACCGCAGCATCACCATGTATAGTAATCGGTAATATTTTATCGTAATCTGAATTGTAAATGGCATCTGCCTTTGCTCGACAAAAACCTTGAACCACAGGATTTACTGCTTCTAAATGTGAAGGATTTGGAAGCAATTTTATATACACCTCTTTCTTATCCATCGTTTCGTATTGCGACAAATAACCTAAGTGATATTTTACGTCACCAGTGCCTGTAGAAAAATCGTTGGGTGCGATGCCTTCAAACTCTGAGAATACTTGCTCGTACGTTTTACCAACTATATTACACAATACGTTTAATCGTCCGCGATGCGCCATACCGATAACTACTTCTTGTACATCTAAATTGGCAGCAACATTTATCATAGCATCTAACGCTGGAATCGTAGATTCGCCACCTTCTAATGAAAAGCGTTTTTGTCCGATGTATTTTGTTCCTAAGAATTTTTCTAAAACTTCTGATTCATTTAATTTTTCTAAAATTCTTTTTTTCTTTTCAAATGGATGCTCGTAAGCAATATAACCATGTTCAATTTGTTCGCGCATCCAAGCACGCTCTTCTCTGTCTAAAATGTAATTATATTCCCATCCGATGGTACGGCAATATATTTTTTTTAAACGTTCGATGATAATATATAATTTAGCTTTACCAATTCCGATTTCATTTCCTGCATGAAATTCAACTTCTAAATCAGTTTCATCTAAACCAAAATAATGCAGTTCTAAATCAGCGTGGCGATCGCGGCGCGGACGCAACGGATTGGTGTGTGCTATTAGATGTCCTTTGTTTCTATAACCTGAAATTAATTTTAAAACTCTGAATTCTTTTGGTGAAACGATTTCAACAGATGAAACCTCAACCCCTAAAGGGACTTCTTTCCCAATGACATGGTTCGTGTCTTCACGAATCAAAGCTTTGTTGCCAGTATTAAATTCACCAAATTTATATGCTAAATCGAAACCAGCGAAAAAGTTACGCCAATCGGCATCCACTGCATTTGGATTTTTTAGATATTCTTGATATTGCGCATCAATAAAATGTGGATCGGCGTTGGTTAATATGGATAAATCTTGCATACGAGTAAAATAATATTAGAACACAAATATCGTTGTTTTGTTGGGAATTATTTTGATAAAAATTGTGAAATACAATGCGTAATTTTGATTTTCAAGTTGAGATTCGATGGAGATGATATGAATGAATAGCATTTTAAATACTGAAAATCAATAAAAAAGCAGCATTTTAGACAGTTTTAACCGTTATTTTACGTTCAGCGTTTTAAAATCTGAAATAAATCACTATCTTTGCACACTCAAATAAAAAAAATGGCACATCATAAATCAGCTAAGAAAAGAATCAGACAAACGGTGAAAAAACGTTTAGAGAACCGTTATTATGGTAAAACAACCAGAAATGCTTTAAGAAAATTCTTGGCATCGACTGACAAAACAGAATCGGAAAAATCAATGCCGTCTGTAGTTGCAATGATCGATAAATTGGCGAAAAGAAGTCAAATTCACAAAAACAAAGCTGGTCACTTAAAATCTGAAGTGATGTTGCATTTGAATGCATTGAAAGCAAAATAAGTATTGTTGAAAAATAAATTTCCATTTTTTTATGGAAAATGAATAATTGGTGTATCTCAATGATACACCAATTTTTATTTTATGCAACCTTACGAAAACAAATTCACCATTAAATGCTGGGCCGAAGAAGACCGACCGCGCGAAAAGCTACAACTTAAAGGCAAACATGCACTTTCAGATGCAGAACTCATTGCCATCATCATTGGCTCAGGCAATGCAAAAGAAAGCGCCGTTGAATTATCCAAACGCATTTTAGCATCGGTCAATAATAACTTATTTGAATTAGGTCAAAAATCAATTGAAGACCTGAAGCAGTTTAACGGAATTGGCGAGGCCAAAGCAATTTCTATTATTGCTGCATTGGAGATCGGAAGGCGAAGAGCATCTTCAGAAGTTATTTCACAAAACAAAATCATTACTTCAAAAGATGTTTTCCAGATGATGAGTCCGATTTTATCTGATTTAAAACACGAAGAATTCTGGGTGATCTACCTGAATAGAAATAATCGATTTATATCCAAGCAGAAAATTAGCAGTGGTGGCGTGGCTGGCACTGTTTCTGATCCTAAAATAATATTTAATATGGCATTGAAAGAATTGGCTTCCAGTATAATTCTTTGCCACAATCATCCGTCGGGCAATCTGATTGCCAGCGAAGCAGACATTTACATGACCAAAAAGATAAGGCAAGCTGGTGATTTTTTAGACATCAAATTATTAGACCATATTATAATTGCGCACCAACAGTTTACTAGCTTTATAGATAGTGGTTTACTTTAATTAACTCAATAACAACACCATATACACATCGTTTCGTTGTAACATTCATCTAATCAACGTATCTTTGTGCTTTAATTATTAATTATATTTTTACATGGAAGGATTTAGAGCCCTAGGGCTGAGCGAGGACATTCTACTCGCATTAGAAACAAAAGGATACGAAGTACCAACACCTATTCAACAACAAACAATTCCGCTTTTATTAAATGGCGATTTAGATATTGTAGGACAAGCACAAACCGGTACTGGAAAAACAGCAGCATTTGGTTTACCCATTTTAGAACGATTTGACCCAAACCAAAGAGCAGTTCAGGCACTGATTTTAGCACCAACACGCGAATTAGCGATTCAAACGGCTGAAGAAATTAAAAGTTTTAAAGGTTCGAAGAAAATCTGGATTACTACGGTTTATGGTGGCGCGCCAATTAGCTCGCAAATGCGCGAACTGGAAAAAGGTACGCACGTGGTGGTTGGAACACCAGGTCGTGTAATTGATTTAATCGAACGCAAGAAATTAATTTTAGACCAAGTTAAATACGTGGTGTTAGATGAAGCTGACGAAATGCTCAATATGGGTTTTATCGACGACATAGAATTAATTTTAAAATCGTGTGCAACTGAACGAAGAATGTTGTTGTTTTCGGCAACCATGCCAGACAGAATTTTATCATTAGCAAAACGCTACATGGGAAAATTCAACATGGTACAAATTGCGAAACAAGACATCACCAACGTCAACATTTCTCAGTCTTATTTTGAAGTACCTGACAGAGACAAATTTGATGCATTGTGTCGTGTGTTAGATGTTGAAGAAGATTTTTACGGAATTATTTTTTGCAACACAAAAGCAGAAGTTATCGAGATTGCCAATCACTTAAACGACAAAGGTTATTCGACAGATGCGTTACATGGTGACATTCAGCAGAATCTGCGTGAGAAAGTAGTAAAACAATTTAAGACCAATAAATTTGGTGTATTAGTTGCAACAGACGTGGCCGCGCGTGGTATCGATATTTCAGATCTGACGCACGTAATTAATTACGGTTTGCCGCAAGATCCAGAATCGTATGTACACAGAATTGGAAGAACAGGTCGCGCTGGAAAAGAAGGTAAAGCAATTGCTATCATTTCGCCTTCAGAAAAAAGAAAGCTGCAATTTGTAGAACGTATTTCAAAAGCAAAAATGAAAAAAGGCAAATTGCCTGATGCGGATGATATGGTGAAAATCAAAAAACGTCGTTTATTAGAACATATCGAAACCATTATTGCTACTGAACATTACAACGAATATTCTGAATTAGCCAACGAAATTTTAGCAGAAAAAAATCCTGAGGTATTAGTAGCAGCGTTGATCAAACATTTTGCAAAAGATGAGTTGAATCCGAAAGCATACAAACAAATCAAGGAAGTAGTTAAAGAAGAATTTGGTAGCAGATTTGATCGTGGAAATGACCGTGGCGACAGACGTGGTGCTGAGCGTCGTTTTGAAAGACGTGATGACAGCAGACGCGATGACAGACGCAGCGACGACAGAAAAAGCTTTGGCGATAGAGAAGCTGCACCACGCAGAAGAAATGCTTCATCAACGCGTTTATTTTTTGCACAAGGCAGAAGCGAAGGCATGTCACCACGACAATTATTAGATATTTTGAAAAACGACACAGGTGTGGAACCACGCAAAATTGACGATATCAGAATATTAGATAATTTCTCATTTTTTGCAACCAACAGCGACGATGCAGAACGCATTCTATCGCACTACAAACGCAACAAAGGTGCCGGCAAACCCATGGTTGACCGTGCAAGAGAAAGAGAAGAAAGATAATTCTTATCTAAATAAATTACAATCACAAGCCAGCTTATGCTGGCTTTTTTTTATATTTAAAGTGTGAAAATAATTTTATTCATTCTTGCTTTTTTGTTTATCATTTCTTGTAAAGAAAAACCTAAACCTTTTTCATATGATTATGTGGAAATTGGATATGTAAACAGCATTAGTGCTTATGGTTGTGATTATTTTGTAGATGTAATTAAAATAGATTCATCTAAGAACTTGTATGTTATTCCATTTGGTTCTAAAAACGCAAAAATTAGCAGGTTGGCTGATTCTTCAAAATTGCAATTTGCAATTGATAATTTTGCAAGAAAATTATTCTATGATTCAATTGCAAATCAAATTAAAAATCAAGACACAATTGATCATTTGAATCCATTTTTTGTATTTATAGTTCAAAAAAATGGACTTAAAAAAACATACAAACAATATCCATGTTACGGAAATAAAGATACATGTGGTGACAGAAATATTGATGAAATAAAATCTGGTATGTTTAACATCTGTATCAAAGATGATTTGAGAATAAAAGATACTATTGTCAATATTGAAGTTTTAAAATTACTACTTCCAGATTTTTATAAATAAACTTAACATGGATTACAAACAACGTTTTTCCGACCGTGTAGAAAACTACATAAAATACCGACCTGGCTATCCAGATGAAATTATTCCAACTTTACAACTCGAAATTGGATTAATGGCTGATGATATAATTGCTGATATTGGTTCCGGAACAGGCCTTTCTGCCAAACTATTTTTAGAAAATGGCAATACCGTTTACGGCGTAGAACCAAACGAACCCATGCGCAAAGCAGCTGAAGGTTTACTTAGCGAATTTGATAACTTCTATAGCATTCATGGAAGTTCTGAATCAACTAATTTAAAAGATAATTCAATTGATTTGATTGTTTGCGCACAAGCTTTTCATTGGTTCGACAGACAAAAAACAAAACAAGAATTTCATCGCATTGCCAACTACGGCGCGCATTTCTGTTTGATATGGAATGACCGAAAAGAAACTGAACCTTTTCAAATAGATTATGAAAAACTCATTCAGGAATTCGCGATTGATTATAACGAAATCTCGCATCGCAACATTACGCAAAATATTATTGAAGATTTTTATGCGCCAAACAAATTCAAGAAATTTATCTTAAACTACGAGCAATATTTTGATTTGGATGGCTTGATTGGTCGAATTATTTCGTCTTCCTATATGCCAAATCAAGACGATGCGGATTTTCCACAGTTAAAAAATGCAATCGTTCATCTTTTTGACAAGTATAAACAAAACGAAATTGTTACCTTTGCGTATGAAACAAGAGTATATCTTGGAAAAATAAAATAAATGTTGCACACTGACCAAATAATAAAACTACTTCAAACAAACAAACAACTATTGTTTGGTCAATATCCGTTGACTGAATTAGGCATTTTTGGTTCTGCTGTAAGAAGTGATTTTACTGAAAAAAGTGACATTGATATTATCATCGACTACAATAAACCAATGGGTATTGAATTTATTGATTTAGCAAATGACTTGGAAAAAATAGTTCACCGAAAAGTAGATTTAGTGTCTAAAAAAGGTATAAAAAAAAAATATTATAAACAGATTGAAAAGGATATAATTTATGTCTAAACGCAATGATGATTTATTAATAGAAGACATAATTTCAAGTTGTGAAAAGATTCTTAATTACACCAAAGAATTTTCAGAAGAAGAATTTAAAAATGATGATAAAACAATAGATGCAGTCATTCGTAATTTTGAAATCATTGGCGAAGCATCGAATAAATTATCAGAACCTTTTAAAGTAAAAAATCCGCAAATCGATTGGTTTAAAATGACAAGTTTAAGAAACAGATTAATTCACGATTACATGGGTATTGATTTGTCTATTATTTGGTCTGTGATTCAAAATTATTTAGTAAATCTAAAATCAGAATTAGAAAACATAAAATTATAATTCAACATTCATCACTCAAAATTCAACATTAAAAAATGAGCCACATTGTTTCCGTACATGCACGACAAATCCTGGATTCTCGTGGAAATCCAACCGTAGAAGCTGACGTAATTACCGAAAATGGTTTTATTGGCAGAGCCGCAGTTCCTTCTGGCGCATCAACAGGCACACATGAAGCAGTAGAATTGCGCGACGGCGGTAAAGCATACATGGGAAAAGGTGTGCAGAAAGCCGTAGCAAATGTAAATACATTTATTGCAGAAGCATTGGTTGGCGAAAATGTATTGAACCAGCGTGAAATTGACACCATTTTATTAGAATTAGATGGTACTGAAAACAAGAAAAAATTAGGCGCAAACGCTATTTTGGCGGTTTCGTTAGCAGCAGCAAAAGCAGGCGCACAAGCAGCAGGTTTGCCTTTGTACCGATATGTTGGCGGAACCAATGCACGCACCTTACCTATTCCGTTAATGAATATTTTAAACGGCGGCGCGCATGCTGATAACAAGATCGATTTCCAGGAATTTATGATCGTGCCGGTTGGTGCTGATACTTTTTCGGATGGCTTGCGAATTGGCGTAGAGATTTTTCATAATTTAAAAAAAGTATTAAAGGCAAAAGGTTACTCAACAAATGTTGGTGATGAAGGTGGTTTCGCGCCTGAAATAAAATCAAATGAAGAAGCGATTGAAACTGTGTTGAAAGCAATCGAAAGCGCCGGTTACAAACCAGGCGAACAAGTGAAAATAGCAATGGATGCGGCTGCTTCGGAATTTTATGATGTAAAAAAGAAAAAATACATTTTCAAAAAATCAGATAATAAAGTGTTGTCGAGTGAAGAAATGGTTGATTATTGGGCAAAATGGGTAAAAAAATATCCGATCATTTCTATAGAAGATGGTTTGGCTGAAGATGACTGGAAAGGATGGAAATTATTGACAGAATCTGTTGGTTCAAAATGTCAATTAGTTGGTGATGATTTATTTGTGACGAATGTAAAACGCTTACAGGAAGGCATCGACAAAAATATCGCAAATTCTATTTTAGTAAAAGTAAATCAAATTGGTTCTTTGTCTGAAACGATTGACACCGTTGATTTGGCACACAGAAATAAATACACATCGGTGATGAGCCACAGAAGCGGCGAAACCGAAGACAGCACTATTGCTGATTTAGCAGTCGCGTTAAATTGCGGACAAATCAAAACTGGTTCTGCATCGCGCAGCGACAGAATGGCTAAATACAACCAACTTCTACGCATTGAAGAAGAATTAGGCGAAGAGGCATTTTATCCAGGAAAAGGCTATCGTTTTTTTTAAACTTTAGAACAAATCTTGTTGTTATCAACTGACAAAAATAAACAAACTCAAAAAATGGACATTTCACTAGAACAAGCAGAAAAAGTAGTTGCTGCAGCTAAAGCAAAAGCAGAAGAATTAGGACTTAAAATGAACATCGCTGTAGTTGATGCAGGCGCAAACTTAAAAGCATTTAAACGTATGGATAATGCATGGTTAGGCAGTATCGATATTTCTATTAAAAAAGCAAAAACAGCACGCTTTTTTGATTTTCCTACAGGTGTAATTGGTTCACTTTCACAACCAGGTGGCTCATTATTTGGCATCGAACATTCAAACGGTGGTTTGATTTCATTTCCAGGTGGAATTCCATTGAAAATTGGTGATATAGTAATTGGCGGCATCGGTGTTTCCGGTTCAACTGTTGAAAACGATCATATAGTTGCAGAAGCTGGTTTGGCTGCTTTGTAATCTTTAATACTATAAAATAAAAAAAGGTCGAACACATAATTTGTTCGACCTTTTTTTATTTGTAAAATTCTATTCACTAATTTTCTACTATCGAATTTTTTTCTACTTTATTTGGAATAGCTTTTAGTGTTTTCAGATATGCATACATAGCACTCAAATCACTGCTATCCATGCCAGCGTACATGCTCCAAGGCATTATTGACTGATAATCTTTCGGCGATTTATAATCTTGCAATTTTGATCTGTCTGAAAACGATTTAAATTTATTGACAAACGTTGCTTCTGTCCAATACCCAATGCCTGTTTCATTATCAGGTGTAATATTTGCCGCTACAATTTTTTTGCCTTGGGGTAAAATAAATTCTCGGCCGCCAGCGAAATCCATACCTTCAATTGGTTTTCCTTTAATCACATTCGTATGACATTCAGAGCAACCTGCTGCATTTACTAAGTATTTTCCATAATCAATTACATTTTCTTTTGAAGGCAATGTAGTAAATGAAGCTTTTTTCGGAATCGTATTCATGATAAAATTCATAGGGAAATCTGGCTTTGAAGCAGGCGCATCATATTTTAATGGCTTTAGTGTTCTTATAAAAGCAATAATTGATTTAACATCTTCTTTGTCCATCGTTCCATATTTGTGATATGGCATTACCGGAAATAATGCAGCACCATTTTTATCTACACCACATGTGAAGGCACGCATGATTTCACCATCCGTCCAGTTTTTTAAATTGTATGGTGTAATGTTTTTAGAGTAAAAAGTTCCCGGAAAACCGAACTCTTTGGTGAATACGTCACCACCCTTTCCTTCTGTTCCGGCAATTGGCGGTCCGGAAAATTTGGTCCAATCTCGTTGTGCATGACAATCCATACATACACAAACATGATACGCTAAGTATTCGCCACGTTTTATCAAGTCTGGTGTTGCTTCTATTTTCAGGTCTTCAGCTTTACCTACATTTGGAAGAGCTAGCTTCACATAAGCCAATCCTGTTGCAATAATTATAACTAAAAGTGCAACAATGCGTTTAATCCATTTTGCCATAATTTTATGATATTACATAAAGTTATAATGCGTTTTTTAAAAATCCAAGAGACTGAAAAAAAATAATATTGCAAGATTTAATTGATTGCACACAAACCATCGCTTTCAATTCTTAAAGGAATATTCATGAAGTTATAATAATTTTCAGATGCAATCATATAAGTGATCTCTATGATTTGCTTATCATTAAAATGCAGTTTTAACTGATTAAAAATGTCATCTGAAACACGTTTGTTAGTATTGACTTCGCGAGCATACGTCAACGCTGCTTTTTCTTTTGCGGAAAACTTATTAGAAGTTTCGAAATTACTTGCTTCAAAGAATTTATCATAACCGATTTTATTTTTGATAGCCATTTTTTGTGCAATGTCCATACAAAAATGACATTCATTTTCTTGAGCAATGAAATACTTAATCATCAATTTTAGCTCAGGTTCAATATCTTTGATGCTACCATCAATGGAATTAAATTTCATAGAAACATCTAACAATTTTGAAACTCTTGTGTAGAGCACTTTCGCAGGTGTAATGTTTTTTCCAAAATATTTTTTAAAGGCAAAAAAGAAAAATTTCAATTTAAAATTGGATGGATTTTCGATTGGCTCAATTCTTGGTGTATTGTTCATTTTTTTTGTGTAAAATTAAATGCATTGTAATAAATCTGTGTTTCCGTTTTATTAATGTTTTTATCTAAATCAGATAAAAAATATTTTATCTTTGTGCCATGAAAAATTTATCTCTTATTCTGAACGCTATTTTATTTACATTAGTTGGCGTTCTATTTTATTTGCATTTTAGTTCTAAAAAATCAAATAATCAAACTCAAATCATTCAAACTGATGGCAAATCAGTAACCGTTCCGCAAATTGCTTATGTTGATATCGATTCTTTACAAACAAGATATGCATTTTTCAAAAAAGGTGTTGCAGAACTTGAAGCATCTCAAGCAGCTGCAGAAAGTGAATTAGGTAGAAAAACATCGGTATTTCAGGCAGAATATCAAAAATTTATGCAACAAGCGCAAGCACAAACGTTAACTGAAGAACAAGGTGCAGCTATGCAAGAAAAATTAGCAATCAAAAAACAAGAAATTGACGCTAGAACACAACAACTACAAGAAAAATTTGCTTTAGATTCTGAAAAATTCAATGAAGAATTTAAACAAAAAGTAGTTGATTATTTAATAAAATATAATGCAAGCGGAAAATACACCTATATTTTACCTTACATGCGTAGTGCAATTAATTTATTGTATGTAAATCAGGCAAATAATATTACGGATGAAGTAATAAAAGGCATGAATACAGAATATGTAAACGAGAAAAAATAATCACTAATAACTTACTGGAAAACCACCAAAATTTTGTAAATACTGTTGTTTCGACATTTTTTTACCTATTGGTGCATAATTGCTTAAGTACGTTTGTGCCTGCAAATTTTCTAAATGTACCAAATTGTCCAAATTCAAATTTTGAATAATATCTGGCACTAATTTCATATTATATGGAAAAACTGGATTGGTTAATAAATTTCGATAAATAATTAGACCCTTAACATTGTTCTTTAATTCTGGTGGCAACACTACATAATTCAAACCAGCAGCTTTGGCACGCAATGCTGCGTCTTCATCGCCAAAGACAATATTTACATATCCATCAGTAGCAGCAATTTTAAATTCAATATCAGTTGTTGTGCTATAAGTAAAGGTTTTTGCATCACACAAACAAATCGAAAAATAACGTACATCAGTTAAGCCAAATTGTGTATTTGATGTAGCAAATGTTGGTGCTTTAAAACGCAACATCGTTACCAGATTTTTATTAAACGTAATTGGAGTAAACAAATAATGGTTGTCTAGATTTGGATAAAGAAATGCGCCAGAAAATTTATAGAAAAACAAATCGCTTGGTTTTTTCAAGAAAACTTGTTGCAGTTAACAACAAAGATATTTTGTCAATTTTATCTTGAAATGCCTCATTAAAATCTTTTATAATTGGCGCAGGAACGTCAACAGATGCGGCAGTTTGAGTGTTAAATGCTTCAACTTTTGGCAATGAAACATCTGCATATTTATTGTTTTTTGGAATATAATAACGCAAAATTATTCCAACATTTTCTATGTTGTCATCATACAACAAACTATTTTGACATGAAGCAGAATCGCCTGTTTTACGTGCAAAAATATTCACTGTATAGTTTCTGTTTTTTACATTTGGGTCACTTGTTGTTAGATAAGGATTTACATTTCCAACATCAGCAATTATTTTAGCATCAACCAAACTTGCAACGCTGCTCAACGTATTATTATCATAAATGTTGTAACTCATATAACGAGCATAACCAAATTCGCCTTTGATGCGAATACCAATTGGCTCACCTTTTTTTCTGACAAAAGAATACAGGAAATAATTGACATTGGAGTCTGGTAACAATGGCAATGATTTGTTGCTTCCAATATTTTCTTGCCAATAAATCGGTTGTGTAATTGCATCTTTTTTGCATGCATTGAACAACAAAATTGACAAATAGAAAAGTATCAGCAAAACATATTTTTTCATACCGAAATTTTTTTATTCAAGACAGAAATACTATATCTAAATTATAAAAATTAAATCATAAAATAGTATTTTAAAAAATTCAATAATTATATTTTCAGCAAAAAAAACAGTATAATTGTTATCTAACAAATGATTGAAATAAACGCAGCTGCCGAAAAGCAAGCCATACTTAAAGATTATCGCCAATTGCTGCGACTCGCACAACCACGCATGGAAGTTGGTGATGACAAACGCATCAGGCACGCGTTTGAAATGGCTGTAGAAGCGCATAAAAATATGCGTCGTAAAAGTGGCGAACCGTATATACATCATCCAATTGCTGTTGCTAAAATTGTTGCAGAAGATATGGGTTTGGGTACTACTTCGGTAATTTGTGCGTTGCTACACGACACCGTTGAAGACACCGAAATTTCACTAGAAGATATTAAAAAAGAGTTTGGTGCCACTGCTGCAAAAATCATTGATGGTCTTACTAAAATCAGTAAAATATCGCATCAAACAGAATCTATACAAGCAGAAAATTATCGCAAAATCTTATTGACGTTAAGTGATGATATTCGTGTAATTCTGATAAAAATTGCAGATCGTTTGCACAACATGCGAACATTGGATGGTCAAAGTAGAAAGAACCAATTAAAGATCGCTTCGGAAACGATTTATTTATACGCACCACTTTCACATCGTTTAGGTTTATATTCTATCAAAGGTGAGTTGGAAGATTTGGCAATGAAATATACGGAAACCGAAAAGTATAAAGAAATTGCCAGTGGTTTAGAATCTAC